>JBFZER010000184.1:0-5226 GCA_041306765.1 Spirochaetota bacterium
CTTCGGAACCGCGGGCGGAGTCCTGCTGGGCAAGCTGATGTACCTTCTGTCCGGAGGCAAGATAAATCCTCTCATCGGCAGCGCCGGCGTGTCCGCGGTACCCATGGCCGCCCGGGTCAGCCAGGTCGTGGGCCAGAAGGCGAACCCCTCCAATTTCCTGCTGATGCACGCCATGGGACCCAACGTCGCCGGGGTCATCGGTTCGGCCATCGCCGCGGGCGTGCTGCTGTCCATGCTGGGTTAGCGCGCTGGCGCTCGTCGATGCCCTCATAAAGGCCGACCGCCGAGACGAAACCTTTCGGTCTTCGCTGATTACACCGGAAGCCGCGCCCCTCGCCGCGGCTTCTTTTTTTCCTTCGGCGTACCGGCCGTCCTTGCCCCGCCCCTGCCGCTATGCTAGTATGTCCTCATGGATCTCCCGGTTCTTCCTACCGTCGCTCCGTCCATACTCTCGGCGGATTTCACAGATATACGAGGAGCCGTCGCCCTCTGCGAAACCGCGGGCGCGCCCTGGCTGCACCTGGACGTCATGGACGGCCGCTTCGTGCCCAATCTTACCTTCGGCCCCAAGATGATCGGGGATCTCCGGAAGAGGACCAGGCTTTTCCTGGATGCCCATCTCATGACCGTCGAGCCCGAGCGCCTGGCGCCGTCGTTTCTCGACGCCGGGGCGGACGCCGTCACCTTCCATATCGAGGCTTGCGTCCATGCTCATCGCTTGGTCTCGGACATCAAGGCCCGGGGAAAGGCCGCGGGAGTTTCCATCGTACCCTCCACACCGGTCTCGGCCCTGGAGGCTCTCCTTCCCTTCGTGGATCTCGTGCTTGTCATGACCGTGAACCCCGGATTCGGAGGCCAGAAGCTGATACCCGAGTCGCTGGAGAAGATCACCGAGCTCCGTACCCTGCGGGAGCGACGGGGACTGAGGTTTTCCCTGGCTGTGGACGGCGGTATCAACGGGTCCACCGTACCCGCCGCGGCCCGGGCGGGTGCGGAGATCCTCGTGATGGGCAGCGCCTTCTTCGAGGCGGCCGACCCCGGCGGGTTCCTTGCCTCGGTCGTAACGTCCTATTCAAGCGCCGCGTATTCAGCCGAGCCCCCTGTACGCCGATAATCCAATCGGAGGAAGCCCGATGCGTCGATTTCGAACGACCCTAGCGATCCTGCTGACATTCGCGCTCGCGTCCGCGGTCCATGGACAGACAGGAGCGGACAGCCGGATATCCCGCGGCATCACCCTCTTCGGCGAGGAGAAATACTCCGAAGCCCTGGAGTTGTTCAATCGCGTGCTGTCCGATCCGGCCGCGTCCGCGTCGCGCCCGGATGCGGTCTACTGGTCCGGGCTCAGCTATGTCGCCCTGGGGGATGCCTCCAACGGCCGGCGCACCCTGGACACGTTTCTCAAAGAATACCCCCGGCATTCCTCCGTACCGGACGCACTGTATCAGCGGGCTCGCATCTCCCACTCCGCTTCGGAGTACGAGGAAGCCATTCAGTTGTTCGCGGCCTTCCTGGAGAAGTACCCGGACCATTCCTTCGCCTCCTCGGCCCTCTTCTGGACCGGAGACAGCCTCTTCTACCTGGGGCGGCTTTCCGAAGCGGAGACGGTATTCCGCACCCTGGCGTCCGACTACCCGAAGAGCGTCAAGCTCGAGGCCGCCGCCTATAAGCTTTCCCTCATCCGGTACAAATACCGGGAAAACGAGCTTCTAACCCTTCTCAAGTGGAGCCACGAGGAATCCCTGCGGGTCATCGAGGAATTTCAGAGGCGGGAAAAGGCGTACGAGCAGGCTCTTGCGGTCTATCAGCGCAGGCTCTCGGAGTCCGGCGCCCCGCTTCCGGCTGCGGCTCCGACCCCGGCAGCGGATGATACGGAGGGAAGGATCGCGGCTCTCAACGCCCGCATCGACGAATTGACCAAGGCTCTGGCTTCCCGGCCCGCGGGCGCGATCACCGAGGACGGGCGAAAAAGCCTCCTCACGCTGAAGGCGGAAGCCCTGGAGTTGATGTCCTTCTACATCGACTGGCTGGCGCGGAACGTGGAGAAGGAGGTTCAACCGTGAACGGACGCAGGATGATCCTTCTCGCGGCGGCCCTTCTGGCTTCCGCGGCCGCCGTCGCCCTCGACCTCCGGGACGGCCGGATGCTGCTGGCCCTGGATGAACGCACGGCACGCTTCTCGGTGCATTTCCTGGCCGACGCCGCCCGGAACCGCTACGTATCCCTGCTGTCCGAACAGGATGCCCGGACCAGCTATCCGACCCTGTCCTGGGACGGGAAAACGTATCGGCTGGGCGAATCCGCGGATTTCAAGTTCAACGTCCTAAGAGAGGGGACCGGGGCCGTGGTGGAGTACCGGTCTGCCTTCGCGGTGGTCCGTCAGTCCTTCGGCTTCCTTCGTTCCAGGGGTGCCCCGGAGACGGATGGAGTGATGGTTGAGTTCACGATTGAAAACATCTCCGGCAAGTCCGCTCCGGCGGGTCTCCGGTTCCTGCTGGATACCTACCAGGGCGAACGTTCCAAGCGTCATTTCGAGATTGAAGGACGAGGCCTTGTAAGCGCGGAACTTTCCCTGACCGGAGCTTCCGTACCCCAGAGGCTTTCGACTCCCGGAGATTCCGGAGCTTCCCTTCAAATCCAGCTGTCCGGAGAAGGAATCACCCGCCCGAATCGCCTGGTTCTGGCAAACTGGAAACGGATCCATGACGCCGAATGGTCCTTCGAGACTTCTCCCGGCCGTACCTTCACCCTTCTGCCGTTCTCCATCGACGATTCCGCTACGGCCTTGTATTTCGAGCCTTCGGAACTGCGCAGCGGAGGGAAGCTCGTCCTTCGAATAGCACTTGGGAACACCTCGGAAAACGGATTTTCCGCCCCCCCTCTGCCTGGAGTCACGACTGTTACTCAGTCTCCAGAATCCCTCTCGCCCATGACTGTCGCGCCGGATCCCTTCGTTGGCGCGCGGACGGATATCGCGGCCTTGCGCGAGATCCTGTCCCGGATCGACGCGCTTCTGGCAGCCGGGGGAAGTCCGAACCCGGAACAGTTGACCGAACTGCGCCGGCTGCTGGACAACATCCGTACCCGATCGAAGGAATATTAGGTCCCATGTCCTCCGATCCCCTGCGAAAGGCCCAGAAGGAGTACCGGAAGGGTCGGTACGCCCATGTACTTACCCAACTGGAACCCCTGACCCTTTCGTACCGGGATTCCCACCTATTCTACTACCTGATGGGTACGAGTTGCCTGTTCACAGGCGACATCGGAGGGGCCTCGACGTATCTCCGCAGAGCCGAGCAGCTGAATTTCCGTCATTCCCCCACCCAGGCGGCACTGGCCGCCGTGCATGTTCGAAGGGGGGAAACGGACAAAGCCGTCCAACTCTACCTGGATATCCTCGGCCGGGAACCCGGGGACCGTTTCGCCCGCAAAGCCCTTTCGTTCCTGAAATCGAACTCCGATTCCGAGCGTCTGGCCGCTCTCGTGAAATCCGGGGGAATCTCCGCCCTGTATCCCAAACCCTCCTGGATTCTGCGGATCGCATCCCGTTCCGGTGGACTGATCCTGGCGGCGGCGATCGCCGCTGCGTTCATATTCTTTGTCCTGCCCCCGGCGGTCAGAACCCTCCGGACTGTCCGGCCCTCGCGATCGGGATTGGACGGTTTTCTTTTGACCGCGACGGAACGGGACAACCCCGTGGTGGCCGCGGGGACCTTCGAATTCGTCCTGACCGAGAAGGAAGCCTTGATTTCCTTCGAACGTGCGAAGAAGCTCTTCTCCGCCTGGAACGACGAGGCGGCCCTGGTGGAGATAAACAGAATCCTGCTTTCCAACGCCGCCCCATCCATCAAGAACAAGGCGGAGACCTTGAAGGGATTCCTGCGGGAGCCGGATTTCACGAATGTCCGGGAGCGGTATTCCTACTCCGATGTCGCCCGTTCTCCGCGCCTGTTCGACGGGGTGGCCGTCCTGTGGAAAGGCCAGGCGAGCAATGTCCGGGAAGGGGAGGGCGGTCCCTCCTTCGACTTTCTGGTCGGATACCACGAGAAGAAGAATCTGGACGGCATCGTCGCCGTGACCTTCCGAGGCTCCGTGCGCGTGACTCCCGGCACCCCGCTGGAGATACTGGGGCGGGTGCGACCGTCGGCGGCGGGCTTCCGCATAGAAGGAATCGCGGTCCATGAACTCCGTGGAGAAGCACCGTGAGGGCCGTCGTTCAACGGGTTGAAAACGCTACGGTCGCTTCCGGAAACCGTATCCTGGGATCCATTGACAAGGGTTTGCTCGTCTACGTCGGTATCGGCAAAGAAGATGTTCCCGGGGACTGCGAATGGCTTGCGGGAAAACTGGCGGACCTTCGCATATTTCCGGACGACGATTACAAGATGAACCTATCCGTCCGTGACATGGGTGGAAGCATCCTCGTCGTATCCCAGTTCACCCTGTACGCGGACGCACGGAAAGGCCGGCGCCCGAGCTACAGTTTGGCCGCCACTCCGGATGCCGCGCGGGCCTTGTACGAGGACTTCATCGTACGGCTCCGGAGCACGGGCCTCCGGATAGAGACGGGGGAGTATCAGGCGGTCATGGATGTGACATCCATCAACAAGGGACCCGTCACGATCCTGCTGGATACAGAAAAGTCCGTCTAGCATGTACGAGAAATCATAACCTTTGTCCCGTTTTTCAAAGACCGGGCTGGGTTCGTTGCGGAAAACCACACAGAATAGAATCGGGATATACGTTGATTCCGCAATCCGCGCATACGGGGTACTTCAGGCAAGCCGCCTTGGCATGCTCCACCAGGAGGGCGTGAAACTCGGAATAGATGGCCCAGGCTTTCGGGATCTCCCCTTCAATCCGTATCCGTAACCGATCATAGGATTCCCCGGGTGTTGAATACGGAATACGCTCCAGAATCCTCCGGGTATACGCGTCGATGACAAAGGATTCGACTCCAAACCCGTAGAGCAGTATGGAATCCGCTGTTTCCGGACCGATACCCCGCAGGGCAAGCAGATCTTTGCGTCCGGGCGGCTCGCTCCCGGCATTTTCGAGTCCACGGCAGTGGAAAAACCTTGACAGTTCCAGAAGAGCGGCGGCCTTCGCGTTGAAGTACCGTGAGGGTCGGATGATCGAGGCGATGTCGCCGGGGCTGGATTCGTCGAGGAGTTTCGGAGACAAAAGTCCGGCTCGCTCGATATTGCGCAGCGCCCGCTCTGCGTT
>JBFZER010000185.1:0-4514 GCA_041306765.1 Spirochaetota bacterium
GAGTTGACCCTCCGACCGGACGGCGGGGCCACAGTCCGGTTTTCCCGCAGGGGACTTTACCCGGTGCGGGCGGAACTTGCCGAGGAAAAAGGCCGCCTTGTCGTCGCGTTCCATGCCGAACCCGAACCCGGTGCCTCCGTGGAGGGGGCGGCTCCGCCCAACCGGTACCGGATACGCCTGCCCGCTGAGCCGGGAGAGCAGGTGTACGGGGCGGGGGAGCAGTTCTCACATCTGGACCTCCGGGGTCGGGTTTTCCCCCTGTGGACCAGCGAGCAGGGGGTGGGTCGGAACAAGCTCACCGAGCTGACCCGGCTGGCGGACCTTCACGATAAGGCCGGGGGCGACTACTGGTGGACGTTCTATCCCCAACCCACCTTCTGCTCCAGCCGTCGGGTTTTCTACCATTTCGACGCCGTCGCCTGGGCTTCCTTCGATTTCCGGTCCCCGGACCGCCACGAGTACTACGTCTGGGGCTTGCCCGCGAGTCTGACCGTGGGCGCCTCGGACTCCATGCTGCGCCTCGTGTCCGACCTGTCCAATCTCCTGGGCAGGCAGCCGGAGCTCCCGGACTGGGCCTTCGACGGGGTCGTCCTGGGCATCCAGGGCGGGACCGAGACCTGCCTGGCCAAGCTGGACCGGGCCCGGGCCGCGGGGGTGTCGGTATCGGGCATCTGGGCACAGGACTGGGAAGGCATCAACATGACCAGCTTCGGGCAAAGGCTCCGGTGGAACTGGGTATGGGATCCCGAACGGTATCCCGGCCTGGATCAGGCCGTCCGGCGCCTAAAATCCGAGGGGCTGCGCTTCCTGGGGTATATCAACCCCTATGTGGCGGCAGGCAAGTCCCTCTTCGAGGAGGCCTCTGCCCTGGACTGCCTGGCCCGCCGGGCCGACGGCTCCATCTACCTCGTGGATTTCGGGGAGTTCGAGGCCGGTATCGTGGATTTCACCAAGCCCGAGGCCTTTTCCTGGTACAAGGGCGTGATCCGGAAGAATCTGATCGAGTTCGGCCTGGCCGGCTGGATGGCCGACTTTGGGGAGTACCTGCCCACTGACGCCGTCCTGTTCGACGGGACACCCGCGGAACTCGCCCACAACGAGTGGCCCGCTTTCTGGGCCCGGGCCAACCGCGAGGCCGTGGACGAAGCGGGCGCCTCCGGAGAGGTCCTCTACTTCATGCGGGCGGGATTCACGGGCAGCCAGAAGTGGTGCCCCCTGATGTGGGCGGGGGACCAGAACGTGGATTGGTCCAAGGACGACGGCCTGCCCTCGGTCATCCCGGCTGCCCTGTCCCTGGCCATGAGCGGCCACGGCCTCCATCACTCCGACATCGGGGGCTACACCACCTTGTTCAACCTGAAACGGAGCAAGGAGCTTCTCCAGCGCTGGACCGAGCTGGCGGCTTTCACTCCCTTCATGCGGAGCCACGAGGGCAACCGGCCGGGAGAGAACTGGCAGTTCGACTCCGACGAGGAGACTCTCCGGCATCTGGCCTCCATGACCAGACTGCACGTAGGCCTGAAGCCCTACCTGAAGGATTGCGTCCGGGCTAATTCCCAGCTGGGCCATCCGGTGCAGAGGCCGCTTTTCCTGCACTTCGAGGAGGATCCCGAAGCATGGCGCATCCAGGACCAGTTCCTTTTAGGTCCGGACCTCCTGGTCGCGCCGGTAGTGGAGGAGGGAGCCCTCAAGCGCTCACTCCATGTGCCGCCCGGGGAGTGGACGGATCTGTGGTCCGGGCGGGAGTACCGTTCTCCCGCGCCTATGGGGAGTACCGTTGAGATGGACGCTCCGATCGGACGGCCCCCCGCCCTGTTCCGCAGCTCTTCGGAGTGGAAGGCCGTATTCCGGAATGCGGCCGAGGCCGCTCGGTGAACCATTTCCCGCGGGATCCGCCGGGTTCCGGCGACCCGCTCCGATCCTCCGACGTCCGCAGAAGAAACGAGAAGCTGGTCCTGCGGCTGATCCGCAAAACCGGAGAGCGGGGACTATCTCAATCAGAAGCCGTGAGTTCGACGGGTCTTCGGGCACCGACCATGCTGCGCATCTTCTCGAGCCTGGAGGAGTCGGGGTACATCGAGCCCCTTCCTCCCGCCTCCAGCGAGGAAGAGTGCAAGGAGCGCAAGGGACGGCCTCCCGTATCCTTCGCGGTAAAGTCCGACGCCTGCTTCACCATCGGCGTCGAGTTCTGGGTGGACAAGGTTTCCCTGGGGCTCTTCGACTTCCGGGGAAACCACCTGTCCTCCAGCATCCTTGCCCTGGGGGGAGGGGCGGACGCCGATGCGGTGACCGAAGTGATAGCCGACAGCATCCGCTCGGCCGTCTCGGCCCGAGGACTCACGGCTGGGCGCATTCTGGGCCTGGGGCTGGGAGCCCCGGGCCAGGTGGACGTCCGGAACCGGAGGATCACCTTCTACTCCCGGATACCCGGCATGCGGGACTAT
This sequence comes from Spirochaetota bacterium, assembly GCA_041306765.1. Lineage (GTDB taxonomy): Bacteria > Spirochaetota > Spirochaetia > Treponematales > UBA12059 > JAAYUR01. The sequence goes on from JBFZER010000185.1 coordinate 2,445, forward strand.
CCCATGGCCGGGATCCTGGAGGAGAGACTCGGCATCCCCGTCTACCTGCACAACAACTGCGCGGTCATTGCCCTGTCCGAGTACCGATACGGGAACGCCGGCAAGACGGATTCCCTATTCATGTTCCTGCTGCGCTCCGGGGTCAACGGAGCCTTCATCGACCACGGCAGGATCCATCTGACCTCGGACGGGACGACCCTGGAATCCGGTCATGTGCCCATCGACTACCGGGGCAAACTCTGCGTCTGCGGAGCCCGGGGCTGTCTGGAGACCTACCTGGCGGATCTGGCCAAGGAGGACCTGGCCGCGGGCCGCTACCTCTTCGAGGGGCTGGGAACCGCCCTAACATCGGAGGATCCGAAAGCCCAGGAGATCCTGAGGGAGGCCGCCGGGTACCTGGCCTCGGCGGTCCGTAGCGTGAGGAGGCTCCTCAATCCCCGGGCCTTCCTCTTCGTCACCGCCTCCGCCCCCGTGTCCGCCGCCCTAGCGGATCTTGTGCCGGAAAGCCTGGCGGAATCCCCCTCGGGATTCGACGATCCCCCGGCCGCCTTCATCGGCAGCGTCTACGACCCCGGCCTAGTCCAGAGGGGAGCGGCGGACCTGGTTCTGGACTCCTTCCTGGACTAGGGACCCTTATCGGCCGCGGGCAAATAACCCGCTGGCCGCGCATGAACGCGGCATAGGCTGCGCGCGTATTCTATCCGACCCAAGGGAGGGAACACGAGCATCGAATGGCTTCAGCACAAAGGCAAGAGGATCCTCTACATCAAGTACTCGGATCTATCGCCGGAAGAGGCCTTGGCGCAGATACGGAAAGCCACGCAGACGCTCGTGGACACGCATGACAGGAACAATCTCACCCTGAGCGACGTGCGGGACGCGCACATCGACCAGGAATTCGTGAACCTCTCGAAGGAGCAGGGGAAGATCTCGAAGGACTACACGAAGAGGGCGGCCATACTCGGAGTCGAGGGAGTCCGCAAGATACTGCTCAGGGCCGTGAACATGGTTTCGGGCAATCCGCGGGAGCCCTTCGACACGATGGAGGAAGCGAAGGACTGGCTGGTTCGGGACTAGGATCCCCCTCGCATCGGGAACGCGAGCGAGATGGCGGTTCCGCGGGAGATGTCGGTCCGCAGGTCCGCCCCCACCTGCGAAGCCAGGAGCCTGATCAAGGTCATGCCCATCGTCGTCGAGGCCGCCGGGACGTCGCCGTAGCCCAAGCCGACGCCGTCGTCCGCGACAGCCAGCTTCACCTCGCCCTCAGCCTCGTCGAGGGACACCCTGATCGTCCCGCCGCGGCCGTCGGGGAATGCGTGCTTCATCGCGTTCGTCAAGAGCTCGTTCACGATGAGCCCCAGGGAAATCGCCCGCTTCGTGTCGATCTCCACGCCGCGGATCTCGGTGACGAGCCGGATGCGGCGCGATTCGGGAGAGAAGGTGGCGAAGATGGACTGCGCGAGGCCCTCGACGTAGGTCCCGAAATCGAGGGAGGCCACGCCCTCGGACAGGTACAAGCGCTCGTAGATGGCGGCCATCGAACGTATCCGGGCTTCGGTATCCGACAGGATGCTTTTCGCCTGCTCGTCCCCGAGTTCGTTCCGCGCGATGCCGAGGAGGCTCGAAACCAGGTTCAGGCTGTTGGTCACCCGGTGCTCCAGCTCCTTCATGAGAGTTTCCTTGTTCGTGACCAGTCGGTTCAGGTCTTCGCTCACCCGGAGCTCGTCGCTTATGTCCCGCAGGATCACCGAGTTCCCGACGTACCGGCGGTCCTCCCTCGTGATCGGCGACGCGTTGATCCGGAGGAACCTGCGCTGCCCGTCGGAGCGCACTATCGGGGTAACGTACTCGGTGGATTCCCCCGTTTTCCGCTTCTCGATCTCCCGCTTCGCTATGTGCTCCCCCTCCTCGTCGAGAAAATCGTAAATCCTCTTCCCGACGAGCGAATCGGGCTCGACGCGGAAAATGCGCTCCGCCGAGCGGTTCGCCATGCGGAAGACCTCGTTCTCGTCGATGTAGCAAAAGCCTTCGCCGATCGCGTCCAGGAGGTCGTGATACCGGTCCTTGTTC
>JBFZER010000186.1:0-5865 GCA_041306765.1 Spirochaetota bacterium
CGGGAATTCATGGAGACATACCGGGACGGCCTTGCGAGGCTTCCGACCTTGACACCTCCTTCCGCCCTGCGGTTCAGGAACCTCTCTCCGGAGGAACAGGACCTGTGGACTACCCTGCTGCCCGCCGCCGCCGCCCTGCGGCGGGGAATGGGGGAGACGCAGACAGCCCCGCAGGAGCTCATGGAGCGGACCCGGGCCTGGGCCCTGGAGATCGTGTCCTCGGAGCTGGATGCCGGCCTCTGATCCTCACTCGAACCGCACGCCCTCGAAGGACCCTCCCCGGAAGCCGTAGGATGTGCGCAGGTAGGAATCCAGGGTTTCCGCGGCGGCCTTGAACTCCGGAAGAGCGGCCTCCAGGTCGGAAAGGATGCCCGCAGCCCGGTCCGGATAGGATTTCGCGAGCCTCGCGAAGGCAACGTCCTTGAGCCAGGACTCCAGCCGGGATGGAGCCTGCTGCACCAGGTAGGCCTGGAGTTCGTTGTAGGAGAGGTACGCGTCCGTGGGATCGTAGTCCCGGTTGGAGAGGAACACGTTCCAGAACCGCCGGGCCTCCGCCCCCTGGGCCTTCCACAAGGAGCGGGCCAGGTCGCGATACGCCCCGTCCAGGAAGAAGAGGGCGTGGGAAGCCTCGTGGTTCAGGAACAGGTCCCGGAGGTAGGACGTAGATTCCCGGGATATCGAGATGAAGACTCCGCGGCCCGGCTTGATGCGTCCGCCCTCCCGGAGCAGTATGCCTTCCCGTTCCAGGATGCCCCGGAGCTCGAGTTCCGGGGCCGAAAGGGGGAAGGAAGCCCGCTCGGCCTTGTCGAAGAAGGAGGCCAAGTCCTCCGCCCGGTAGTCGTGGGCATTCCACCCGTGGAGTCCCGCTATCTCCCGATCCCCGGCCAGGCGCCCCCGGAAGCCCTCCTTCTCCACGAAGAAGGCCAGCCGCTTCAGGTAGGCGTCCTGGGTCCCGTAGTCCCGGAAGTCGAACACCAGGCATTCCGGAAAAACGCTCCACCGGTGGAGGGCGTAGGGAGGCGAGGGATTGTCCGGGGCGGGCAGGGCCAGGAGGACCGCCAGGTCCAGCGGGAGGGGTCCGGACGTCTCTGATCCCGGCAGGACGGCGACGGACCGGATCGCGTCGGGGCGTTCCGATTCGACGGAAACGGGTCCGTATCCGCCCAGGGCCGCCAGGGGCAGCAGGAAAGCACCCTCGGGAGAACGCTCCAGGACGGCCGTCGATCCGGACCCTGCGCTCACCCGCAGGCGGGTCCTTTCCGACTCGACCCGGATGACCGGACTGTCCGCGGGACCGAAGGGGTGCTCCACCCGCAAGGTCTCCCCGGGGGTGCCGGAATCCCGTACCAGGGAGGTTCCCCGGGAGAACCGGGCCCCTTCCGGCAGCCTGGCGAAGCCGAACTGCGCCTGCCTGAGTTCCAGGGCCAGGATCTTGAGCACCGAGTCCGCGGCCTTTGCTTCCTGCCCCGACGGAAGGGCCGTGAACCGGAAGGCCGTGAGACGGGCGCCCCGGGGAAGCGGCAGGATCCACCTCAGCCGGCCGGGTCCGCGGGGGAGTTCCACCGACTCCAGGGGCCGCTCCCGGGAAGCGTCGGAGAAAAGATCCAGCCGCGCGGTCCCCGAAAGCTCGTACTGGACTTCCAGGGCGGGTCTTTCCCCCCCCGCGGCGATCCCGGCTTCCAGGGTGAACAGCACCGCGGCCCGCCCTCCCCCGCCGACCGAGCCCTCGAAGCCCGCCTCCGGCCGGGCGTCCGGTTTCAAGGCGTGGACCGTCCCGTCCTCCGCCCGGAGGCCGAAGGGGGCCGGCGGAATCGGGGAGCACGCCGTCAGCGCCGACCCGAACAGGACGGCGCAGATCGCGGGGAGAGAAGGACGGCTCATCGGTCCAGGGAGAAGATGCTCAGGGTCAGGAGCTGGGCTATCTGGAATTTGCGGGAAGGGGACATCTCGCCGTCGACCCGGAGCAGGGTTTCCCACCTGCCCCAGAAATCCTCGGGAAGGACGGTGAGCTCCCGCAGTTGTTCCGCGATGCTCCGATGGGAGGGTTCGAACCGGCGGTTGATCATGAACAGCGCCGCCGCGGCGTACTTCATGAACCCTCCTAAGGAAATCGTGTAGAAGAACCCGTCTTCCCGCAGGGCAGCCGCCCCCAGGTCGGACAGGTAGTGTTCCATCTTGGATTGGAAGGTGGCGCGCAGTCCCAGCCAGAAGGAATCCGGAAACTCCTGGATGCGCCTGCGGACGTCGGCTATCCAGCCGGACTTGTCGTAGAGGATCGTTCCGTGCTCGAGCCGGTAGAACATGTAGGTCCCGGAGCCCTTGAAGACCCATAGAAGGTCGAATTTCCTCTGGAGGATATCCTCCAGGAAATCGAGGCTCTTGTATTCCACCCGGACCGGAAGCTCCTCCAGGAAAAACCTGTCTTTTTTCTGGACCTCCGCGGTCTCGAAGGCGCCGGGATCCCCGAAGGAGGCGCAGCGCTCCTGGGCTTCCGGGATCCGACCCTTGTAGTATACGTCCACGACCAGGGCGAAGTACGGATCCAGGACTTCCTGTTCCGACGCTTCCCCAAGGACCACAGCTTCGACACCTTCCCACTGCTTGAAGGCGGCCGTCAACGTGCCCGCCAGGCGCTCCACTTTCCGGCGCATCATCCCTTCCTTTACCGCATGCTCGATTCGATACTATCATGGATTCATGCCTTTGGAAACATCGGGGGGCCCGGCATACCTGGCGGCGATCTTCCCGCCCGGGAACCTTGCCGCGGGAATATGCGGACTCCGGCGCGAAATCCACCGTCTACTGGAAAGCCCCGCTCCCCTTCCCCTCCCCTGCGCTGCGCCCCTGGCATGGTTCGAGTCGGATCCCGGGCTTGAAATCCTGCAGGCTCTGGCGGAGAAGGCCCCCCGGGTCTACGACCGGTACCGGATCGAGGGCGGCTTTCTCTTCCTAGCGCCCTCCGTGCCGGCCCCGCAGACCCTGCGGCCCGACGGATTCCCCCTGCCCGCCGGAGACGGATTCCCCCTGGCCTTGCTCCCGGACGGAGATCGCTCCGATTCGACCATTTCCGCCCTGCCGCGCCCCCCCCGGATAGCCTTCCGTACCTTCCAGGCCGTCCTGCTCCGCCTGTCCTGGGGCCACCCGTGGTTCACGGCCCTGGCCTGGGAACCCCTGGCCGAGGCGCGGTATCCTCTCCGCGGGGCTCCGGCATCCTGACTCCGTATCCCCCGGGGCCTCTGAGGTGTTTTTTTTCAGGGACGACCGCTGCGTCCCTTCTCTTTTCACAGGGCGGCTCCTGTGATACTATCCCGCAATCGGAGGAAAAATGCGCAGCCCTCGAACGGTCCTCTCGGTGCTTTTGCTTTCCTGCCTGACCCTGGGGGCATACGCCCAGGGAGAACCTCCCGCGGCGGAGCTTCCGAATTCCGACTTCAACGCCAATCCCTACGTGCGGGGCGAGCAGACCCTCTCGTTCAACCTGGGAGCCTTCTTCCCGATCACCTTCCTGAACCTGTACTCCGGCGGGGCCGCGGACACGAATCTAAAGATCGGCGCCGGCTTCGGCATCTCCTACAGCTACGTCGTGGCCCCGGGCTTCTCCGTGGGAGGCGAGATCGAGGGAGCCACCTGCGGCACGACGGCGGAGTCCTCCTTCTTCATGGTGCCCTTCACGGCCAAGGCCTCCTGGTACTTCGTCAAGATGCCCTTCGAGATCGTGCCCACCGTGTCCGCGGGCCTGGCCATCGTCCGGTACCAGGGTTACACGAACTTCAATCCCATCCTCAAGGGCGGGGCCGCCTTCCTCTGGCGCCAGAGCTCCTCCTGGAGCTTCGGCCTGGACGCCCAGGCCTGGACCGTCTGGCAGTTCTACGGCGACATTCCCCAGGACAACCGCCTGGGGGTCTTCCTGGACACCCGCCTGACCGCGGTCTACCACCTGTAGGAGCCTTCCGATGAAAAGAATGCTGAATATAGCCGCCGCCGTCCTCCTGGCCGCCGTCGTACTGGTTTCCTGCGAGCCCGGACCCTCGGGACTGTTCGCCCTGCTGGAGCAGGAGGAGCCCCTGGACAAGGGGACGGCGGCCTTCAACGCCAACACGGCGGCGTTCGTGGTGCGGGTGAACGGAGCTACAAATTACTACTACGCAGCCGTGGGAGCGACGCTCCTGCGCAGACCCGTGGCGGGTACGACCTGGGAGGCGGTAACGATTCCGGGGGCGCCTGCGGGATCCGTCATCTCATCCGGGGTTTCTTTCGGAACGAATCTGTATCTCTCCTATGCTCCTGCGGCGGACGCCATATTCCACTTTGACGGCACCACCTGGGACGCCGCCTACGACAACCTCGCCACGGGTTATCCTGTCCAATCCCTCCTGATGGCCTCCGATGGCCAGATGTTCGCCGTGACGCAGACGTCCACCGGGACTTCGGCCAGCGATTATTCCACGGAATATTCAATATACTACGATACCGCCGGCAGCTTCACATCTTCCGGAGCGGCCGTGACGAATGTCGCGAGCGGGCAGCCCAATTCCGTCGTCACGAGCGCCGGAACCTATTGGATCGTCGCCGGGAACAAGGTATTCACGGGTGCCGAGAACTCCCTCGCTGAGGACGCGATCCCGGCTGATATCAGCGCCACCAAGCCCGCCTTCGGCGCGTTCCATGACGGGGCTAGAGTTCTGGTCTCAGGAACCGGATATCTATTCAATGCGTCTGCCGCCTACGCGAAGTCCGGCACCTTCGGCAGCGCCGAGCGCCGCCTTTCTTCCGTGATCGTGGTTCCCGCGAACGCAGCCTCGGGAGCGACGAACGCCGTATTGGTCGGCGTCAAGTCCTGGGCCTCCGACGAGTACACCGGATACTACGAGTACGACGCCCTTTTAAACGCCGGAGTGTTCTCCAGCGTCATCCCCAGCACCGCCTACGACATGGTCTCGGACAACTCGAACTACGTCACCACTCTGGACGACCTCTCGATCGAGGGCTTCTATTACGACGATACACCGGGCGACGAGACCCTCTTCGCCCGGACGGCGGGCAAAGGCGGGCTCTGGTCGAACACCTGGAACGGTACGATCTGGAGCGGCTGGAACCGCGAGTGAGGTGAGCTCCGACTCCCCGCTCTTCGCGGGGTCCGGGGGCGGCCGGGAACCCCTGGCCGCCCGGATGCGGCCCCGGACCCTGGACGAGTTCGTGGGCCAGGACCACATCGTGGGCCCTGGCCGCCTCCTCCGGCGGGCCATCCAGAAGGACCAGCTAGCCAGCGTCATATTCTCGGGCCCCCCGGGCACGGGCAAGACCACCCTGGCCCGGGTCATCGCCAACACCACCTCAAGCCGCTTCGTCACCCTGAACGCCGTACTGGACGGGGTGGCCTCGGTGCGGGCCGCGGTGGAGGAGGCCTCGAAAAACCGCGACCTCTACGGCCGGCGGACCATCTTGTTCGTGGACGAGGTCCACCGCTGGAACAAGGCCCAGCAGGACGCCCTCCTGCCCTGGGTGGAGAACGGCACCCTGGTCCTGATCGGCGCCACCACGGAGAACCCCTTCTTCGAGGTGAACCGGGCCCTGGTATCCCGGTCCCGGGTCTTCCAGCTCACCTCCCTTACCGAGGCTGACCTTACCGAGGCTGCCCGCCGGGCCCTGGCCGACCCGGAGCGGGGCTACGGCCGCTGGAAGGTCTCCTTCGAGGAGGGGGCCCTCGCGCACCTGGTGGACACCGCGGACGGGGACGCCCGGAGCCTCTTGAACGCCCTGGAGTTGGCGGTGGAGACCGGGGTCGAGTCCTGGCCGCCTCCCGAGGGCTCGGAGATCCTGGTGACCAAGGAGGCCGCCCAGGAGAGCATCCAGAGGCGCGCGAAG
>JBFZER010000187.1:0-4969 GCA_041306765.1 Spirochaetota bacterium
CAACAGGATTTACATGATTAATGATGGATGAACAAGATAGATCTAGTAAACAATACAGTTCTTAACGAATCTTGCTGATCTTTCTTGATCTTGTACATCTTGTTGGATCAATGGTTCCAAGTTCTCCGGGTTCAGCGGCCCTCGAAGGCGTCCCTAAGGTCGGACAGCGCCTTCCGGAGGGCCTCGTCCCCGGGGGACTCAGGATTCAACCGAAGCGGCTCGGCCGGCGCCGGCTCCCCCGGCGGGAGGCCCTCGGGTTCCGGTGAACCCGCACTCCCCGGGCCGGACCCGGCCGGGTTCGGTCCGGCGCCTCCCTTCCGGGCCAGCCGGAACTGGAGGGCCTTCACCTCCAGGGCCGGGAACCGGGCCTGGATCTCCGCCAGGAGCTGGCCCTGCCGGAACTGCAGGAGCTGGATCCAGCCCGGGTGGTCGGCTTCCACCGTCACGACATGGTTGTCCATGTCCGCGATCCGGGAGTGGGCGGCGGCCCTGTCCCCCGCCAGGCCGGGCCAGGCTCCGGTGACCCGGGCCCAGGTGCCCGCGGCCTCGGCCGCCTTCGGGGAGATGAGGGCGGAGATGAGCTCAGCCGCCGTGCGTATCCGAGAGTCGTCCATCCGCCACCCAGTATACCATCGTCCCGCCGTCGGCGTAGGCCTCGTAGGGCTCGCCGGGAAGGAAGGTGAAAAAGGCCTGCTCATGGGGGGGCAGACCCTCCATGAACCGTCTCCGCTTCTCGGGGTCCAATTCCAGGAGAACGTCGTCCAGCAGCAGCAGGGGCGCCCGTCCCGTCCGTTCCGCGCAGAACCCGGCCTGGGCGATGCGCAGGGTAAGGGACAGGAGGCGGAGCTGGCCCGTGGACGCGGAAGCGGAGAAATCCCCGCCCTCGCAGGTAAACCGGAAGCGATCCCGGTGGGGCCCCGAGAGGGTCACCCCCAGGGCCGTCTCGTCCGCCCGGCGGGCCCGAAGCGCCTCGACGATCCCGTCCCGTCCGGCTTCTGGTTTCCAGGAAGGCCGGTACTCGAGGCCCACCCGGACGCCGAGCCGGGAGACGGCCTCGTATCGTTCGGCGAACACTGGATCGAACAAGCCCAGGATCTCCGCGCGCCGGTCCCGCAGGACCGTCCCGTACTCGGCCAGCTGCTCGTCCAGAACCTCGAGCACGTCGAGCCGCCGGTCCTTCAGGGACAGGTTCCGCATGCGAAGGACCTTCCGGTAGGCGCGCAGGCTGTCCAGGTAGCCCGGGGACACCAGGCTGGCGGTCTGGTCCAGGAAAAAGCGGCGGCTTTCCGGCTCGCCCTGGGCAAAGTCCATGTCCGAGGGGCAGAACACCACCGCGGGGTTCCTCTCGATCATCACCTTGCGGTCCGGTACCGCCTTGCCGTCCAGGGAGGCCGCCTTGCGCCCGGCGCGGTAGGTCACCGAAATCCGGGAAGCCGGGTCCTCCGGAGCAAGCCGCGTTTCCGCGGACAAGGCCCACTCCTCTTCCCCGTGCCGTGCGGCCTCCGCGTCCGCGGCCCCCCGGAAAGAGGTTCCGTAGCAGAGGCTGTAGACCGCGTCCAGGAAATTCGTCTTGCCCTGTCCGTTCTCGCCCACCAGGAAGACCCGGCGGGCGCCGACGCCCGTGGAGGCGTCGGCCAGGTTACGGAAGCGGAAGGTGCTTACGGACTCGAACATGCGCCCGGGTCATTCCAGCTGCATCGGCATGATGATGTGGAAGTAATCCGTCTCGGGCTCCGGCCTCACGGTGATGGCCCGGTTCGGCTCGGTGAACTCGATGCGAACCTCGTCGGACTTGATCACCCGGAAGGGATCCTCCAGGTACTTGTAGTTGAGGGCCAGGAGGGCGTCCTCCCCGGAGTACCGGCAGGGGATCTCCTCCTTGGCGGTGCCCAGCTCGCTCTCCTCGGAGGATACGGCCAGGCTTCCCGCGGAGAGGTTGAAGAAGGTGCGGCGGGACTTCTGCTCCACGAAGATGGAGACCCGCCGCAGGGCGTCAAGGGTCTCCGCCCGGTTCAGGATGAAGTACCGGGTCTGGCTCTGGGGGATGACCTTCTGGTAATTCGGGAACTGTCCCTCGATCAGGACGGAGCTTACCCGGTAGGTCCCGAATTTCACGAATAGGTTCTTTTCCGTCACCGCCAGATCCACGGGCCCCTCGTCGGAGGCGCGCTTCAGGATCAGGGACAGGATCTTGGGCGGGATGATGACGCCCTTGAAGTCGGGGACCGAGGGACCGATCTCCTTGCGGATGTAGGCCAGGCGCCGCCCGTCCGTGGCCACCATGACCAGGCCTTCCGGGGTGCGCTCCAGGAAGACGCCGTTCATGAAGTACCGGGTCTCGTCGTCGGATACCGCGAAGACCGTCTGGGTGATCATCTCCTTGAGGTCCTTGGCGGGCAGGGAGAACCAGGCCGCCTCGTCGGTCTCGGGAAGTTCGGGGAACTTTTCGCTGGAGATGGTCTTGAGCTGAAAACGCACCTTCTTGAACTGGGGCTTCACGACGACCTTGGCGTCGTCGTACTCGATCTCTATGTCCCCCTCGGGGATGCTCGAAAGGATGCCGGATAGTTTGTCGCAGAACACCGTCACGGATCCCGGAACCGCGACATCCACGGGGATGCGGGTTTCGAAACCGACCTTGATGTCCGTGGCGCGGATGGACAGGGCTCCATCCGCAGCCTCCAGGAGAACATTGGACATGATGGAAAGGGCGTTCTTGGAGGCGATGATCTCCTGGGCAAAGGAAATTTCCTTGGCAAAGGCGTTCTTTTCACAGGTAAACTTCATGTTCCCACCTCCGGGGTACTGTACCATGTTTTTCCGGTCGGAGACAATGGAAAACAGGATCCAGGACTCAGGACCCAGGACTCAGAAGGCAAACGGTCCATGTTCCTACTATCCTTGTAGAATTTATTAAATTCAGTAGCAATAGTAATAAGGCGACCTCAATTGTGGATAGGCTATGTAAGTGCCGCGGGTTCCTGAAGTTGCCTTGGGGATGAATCGAGCCGGGATTCCTCCTGAATATCCACATATCCACGGGAAGCCTACCCTTTCGCGCTCATCTCCTTCACCGCGCCCACGATCTGCTGGATGTTCGTCTCCAGGGCGGGATCCAGCTTGAGGCGCTCCTCGATCTTCTGGCAGCCGTGCATCACCGTGGTATGGTCCCGGCCGCCGAACTCCAGGCCCAGCTCCGTGGTCGAATACTCCGTGATCTCCCGGGCGATGTACATCGCCACCTGGCGCGGGTAGGCGATGTTCTTGGTCCGCTTCTTTCCCTTGAGGTCCCCGTAGGAGATCTTGAAGTGGTCGGCCACCACCCGCAGGATATGGTCGATGGTGACGTTGCCGTGCTTGGACTGGCTGAAGACGTCCTTGAGCTGCTGCTGGGCGATCTCCAGGGTGATGCTCTTGCCGACCAGGGCGGCGTAGGCGCTCAGCTTCATGAGGGCCGCCTCCAGGTCCCGGACATTGGTGGAGATGTTCCTGGCGATGATGTCCGTCACCTCGGTCGAAACGGGCAGCTTGGCGCTCTCCGCCTTCTTCCGGAGGATGGCGCACCGGGTCTCGTAGTTCGGCGGCTGGAGGTCCACGTTCAAGCCCCGCTCGAATCGGCTTCGAAGGCGGTCCGACAGGTTCTTGAGCTCCGACACGGGGCGGTCGCAGGTGAAGACCATCTGCTTGTTCGTGTCGTACAGGGCGTTGAAGGTGTGGAAGAGCTCTTCCTGGCTGCCCATCTTCTTCTCTAGGAAGTTGATGTCGTCGATCAGGAGGATGTCCGCCTGCCGGTACTTGTTCTTGAAGGAATGGGTGGTCTTGTCGTGGATGGACTGGATGAACTCGTTGGTGAACTCCTCCGCGGACAGACAGATGATCCTGGCCTTGCCGGACTCCGACCAGACCCGGTTCCCGATGGACTGCATCAGGTGGGTCTTGCCCAGACCCACGCCTCCGTAGATCAGGAAGGGGTTGTAGGCGGTCCCCGGGTTCTTGGCTATGGCCAGGGCCGCGTTGGCCGCGAAGGAGTTGTTCTCCCCGATGACGAAGTTCTCGAAGGTCAGGTCCGTCCGGAGCAGGAGGTGCTTGGCCCGGGCGGGGTGCGCCGGAGCCGGCGCGGAATCCGCGGGCCGGGCCGGACCGTCCTTGGCCGCCTCCGGGGAGGGCTGCCGCTTCTCCACGACGAATTCCAGGGATAGGCTCTTGCCCGTGAGATCCGCCAGCTTGGTCTCGATGGTCTTCTGGTAGGCCTTGGCGAACTGGTCCCGGTAGAAGGCGGAGGGCACCCGGACCCGGATGGTATCCGGGGTCGCGCCCGCGTATTCGATGTTGAACCAGATGGAAAACTCATGCTCTCCGAGTTCCTGCTCCAGCTGTTTCAATGATTCTATCCAGAACGGGGAGTAGTCGATCGCGTTCATTCTTCGCCTTCCTTACGTCTTCCTACGATACATGTACACAAGTTATCCACAACGAATCAAGACAACCGGCAATGCTTATTGAGGGAGTCTGAATTGGCCGGGCCCTCCCTCGGGGCTTCCCGGGAAGCGAGGGGCTCGGCCTTTTCAAGCTAAGTTGTATTCAAGAAAGAAAATAAACAGCATCGACGAGGGCGGCGGCTCTCCGGCAATTCCGTTGAAGGTACGTTATTCCTTTATAAGCAAAGCGTTACAAAGATATGCACAGAATATCCACAGCCGTTTGGAGACCCGGATTCCGGACGGCAATAAACAGCCTGCCTTGTCTTTCCTCCTCAATGCGAGTATAATCCTGAAACCAGGTTCGGCAAGACCTATTCTTCCATCGGCCCGATGGATGCCGATACGCGAACGCTCGCCCTTCCCGGATCGCGGGAACGAAGCCGCGACGCATACCACGAAGACAGGTACCCGAAGGGAATCAACATATTCTGCCCAGAGCATCCAGGTATTGAAGGGCCTCGAGGCCGTCCGCAAGCGGCCGGGCATGT
>JBFZER010000188.1:0-2973 GCA_041306765.1 Spirochaetota bacterium
GGACCTCCGCATCGACGTCATGCGGTCCTCGGGCCCCGGGGGCCAGAGCGTCAACACCACCGACTCGGCGGTTCGCATAACGCACCTGCCCTCGGGCATCGTCGTCCACTGCCAGGACGAGAAGAGCCAGATCAAGAACAAGGCCAAGGCCCTGCGGATCCTGCGGGCCCGGCTCTTCGACCTGGAGGAATCCAAGCGCCAGGCCGAGCGGGCGGCGGACCGGAAGAGCCAGGTGGGCTCCGGGGACCGTTCCGAACGCATCCGGACCTACAACTTCCCCCAGAACCGCGTCACGGACCATCGGGTCGACCTGACCCTGTACAAGCTGGACCTGGTGCTCCAGGGAGACATGGGGGAGATCGTGGAGGCCCTCAAGGCCAGCGCCCGCGAGGCCGTGCTGAAGGTCGACCGGCCATGACGGTCCGGGAGGCCCTCTCGCACGGGGCCTCCGTTCTTTCCGGAACCGGCTCCGACACCTCCTACCTGGACGCCAGCCTTCTCCTTTCCCGGGCCGCGGGCTGGGACCGCGCTGTCCTCCTGGCCCGGAATCCCGATACCCTGTCCCCGGACGTCGAGGCCTCCTTCATCTCCCTCCTGGCCCGCCGGGCCTCGGGGGAAAGCGTCGCCTACATCCTGGGGCAGAAGGAATTCTACGGGCGCCCCTTCCGGGTGGACTGCCGGGTCCTGGTGCCCCGCCCGGATACGGAGCTCCTTGTGGAGGCGGCGCTCGAGGCCGCCCGGCGCAACCTGGACCGCCGGCGAGGGGATGCGGGCCCGGGCCTCCGGATCCACGACGCCTTCACGGGCTCCGGCTGCGTGGGGATCACCCTGGCCGCGGAGCTTCCGGACGCCGAGGTCTCCCTTTCGGACATCTCCCCCGGGGCCCGGGACCTGGCGGCCGCCAACGCGCGGGCGCTGCTCGGGCGGGATCTGGAGGTCCTCGACAGCGACGCCCTGTCCGCGGTCCGCGGGCCCTTCGACCTGGTCACCGCGAATCCCCCCTACGTCGCCGGCCCCGAGACGGACCGGCTCCAGGGCTCCGACGGCGCGGACGGCGTCCGCCGGGAGCCGCGGGGGGCCCTGGACGGAGGGCCGGACGGCCTGGACTTCTACCGCCGCCTGGTTCCGGAAGCGGAAAAACTGCTTGCTCCCGGGGGCTTTTTGGTTGTAGAGATAGGGGAGGATCAGGGAGCCGTGGTCCGCGGCATGTTCCGGGAGAACGGGTTCCGGGTGAACGAGACGTTCCGGGATCTGGCGGGCCGGGACCGGGTGGTCCGGGGGATGCGGGAATGAAGGAACTGGAAGACCTGAGGAAGGCCGTCTCCTCCTGGGAACCCGAGGATCAGGCCCGGGTGGAGGCAGCCGCGGCGGAAGCCGCTCGAATCCATGAGGGCCAGGTCCGGGCTTCCGGGGATCCCGCGGTCACCCACCCCCTGCGGGTGGCACTCATCCTCGCGGAACTGGGCCTGGACGCGGACGCCGTGACCGCCGCCATCCTGCACCACGCTCCGGACGAGCGGGAGCCGGGCAAGGCGGATTTGGCCGAGCGCTTCGGCCCCGTCACGGCCCTCCTGGTGGAGGAGACCGCTCGCATCGCCGCCCTGAAGGCCAAGAACAAGACCCTCCAGGCTGCGGAGACCATCCGCAAGATGCTCCTGGCCATGACCCGAGACATCCGGGTCATCCTGGTCAAGCTGGCGGACAAGCTGGACAACATGCGCACCCTCCGCTGGCTGCCGGAGGAGGAGCGCAAGCGCATAGCCGCGGAGTGCCTGGACATCTTCGCGCCCCTGGCGGACCGGCTGGGGCTTTCGTCCATCAAGGACGAGCTTGAGGACCTCGCCCTGAAAGAGCTCAACCGGGAAGCCTTCGACCAGATCAAGTTGATCGTGGCGGACAAGAAGGACGAGCGCGCGGGGTTCCTGGAGCGGGTGGAGACGGATATCCGGACGGCGGCGGCCCAGGAGGGGCTGTTCGTCGAGGTGAGCTCCCGGGCTAAGCATTTTTACTCCATCTACCAGAAGATGCGGAAGCGCAACAAGAGCGCCGACGAGCTCTACGACCTCCTGGGGATCCGCCTGCTCTGCGGGACCGAGAACGACTGCTACGCCCTGCTCGGGGTGGTGCACAGGCTGTGGAAACCCCTGGAGGGAAGGTTCAAGGATTACGTCGCGATGCCCAAGGCCAACGGGTACCGGAGCCTCCACACGACGGTCATGGCCTACGAAGGACGCCTTCTGGAAATCCAGATCCGGACCTTCGATATGCACCGGGTGGCCGAGTTCGGCGTCGCGTCCCACTGGCTCTACAAGAAGGGCAAGTCCCGGGACGCGGTGCGCGCCGAGGATCTGCCCCTGGTGAACAAGCTCAAGGACTGGGGCGGGATGCTCTCCTCCGGGGCGGAGTTCCTCCAGGAGATCAAGCGGGAACTCCTGAAGGAATCGATCTTCGTGTTCACCCCCAAGGGCGACGTCGTGGAGCTCCCCGCGGGCTCGACTCCCCTGGATTTCGCCTACGAGGTCCATACCGCCGTGGGGAACCGCTGCGTGGGCGCCAAGGCGGACGGGGCCATCGTGCCCCTCACCCACGAGCTCAAGAACACCCAGGTCGTGGAGATCATGACCACCAACGCCGCCCGGCCCAACATCGACTGGCTGCGGGCCGTCAAGACCACGAAGGCCAAGTCGAAGATACGGCAGTGGCTCCTGACGAACGGCCAGGCGCTGGTGATCGACCGGAACGTGGTGGCCCGGAAGAAGGCCGAGTCCTCGGAGGCCAAGGGAGATGCCCGATCCCGGGGGGAGGGCAGACCGGAACCGGGAAAGTCCGCCGAGGCCGCGCCGGAAGCCCGGACCGCGGCCCCCGAGTCCGACCTTTCCCTGGGCCAGACGGAGATCCATCCATACGTTCCCCGGGCGGTCCTGTCCAGCGACAAGGCGGGGATATCCGTGTCCGGGGGACGGGGACTCATGA
>JBFZER010000189.1:0-2626 GCA_041306765.1 Spirochaetota bacterium
TGTGGTAAGACGTGATGAGCTGGCAGGCGGCTTTCGCCCCGTGGGTCTGGATGGCCGCCGTGAGCCGGCGGATCCCCGGCAGGTAGCGGTCGTCGAAGACGCCCGGCGCCATGTGGGAGCCCGCGTACAGCGGGGTGAAAGGGATGATGATGAGGCCCGTACCGCCTTTCGCCCGCTCGGCGAAGAAGGCGATGTAACGGTCCCCGACGGAGCCGTCCGCCTCGGAGTAGCCCGTGGTCATGGGCAGCATGACGATGCGGTTCGGGATTTCCAGGTTTCCGATGCGTCCGGGGGTGAACAGGTGTTGGAACATGTCCTTCTCCTTTCGGATGAGCCCCAGCGGCGGGATTGGCGCCCTTGCCGGGATGCATTCTCCTTCGGCGGGATGCCGGTCGCGGGGCCGGAACGGGGCTCGGTCTGCCGGTTTCATACCTGAATCGGCGCGGGCCTTCAACCCCGGATACCGTCGCCGGGGCAGATTTTCACGGTATTCGTCATTGACAGGGGCGATCCGTTCTTTTAGGTTCGGTGCGGACATGCCCTCTGTGGACGAAACCTCCCGAAGCGCCGGATCGGCCGTGTTCCATCGATAGAGAGAGAGGGATCTGCCCTTGCCGCCCCGTGAAATTCTCGCCTCCGACCTGTTCCAGGCCTGCCGAACCCTTTTCGGTGACGAGGCCAGTTACTCCTCCCGATTCCTCGGGCAGTCCCTGCAGATGTCCGGGCTGAAGGCGGCCTACCGGAAAAGGGCGCGGGAGACGCACCCCGACCTGGCCCGCTCGCTGGAAGTCGACTCCTGCGTTCTCGAGGAGCGGTTCAAGGAGGTCCAGTCAGCCTTCGAACGGCTGCGTTTTTACGTGGAGAATCCCGCCCGGTTCCGCCTCGTCGAGGCGGGTCCGGGAACCGCCCCGACGTCCGCCCGACGGGAAGGCGCCCCCGCCAGGGGGGCGGCGCGGAAAAGGCAGGCGCCGCCGCGCGATTGCGTCCACGCGGGTCCCTTGCCCGCGGGCCCGCTCCCCTTCGGCCGCTTCCTGTTCTATTCCGGCGCGATCTCCCACCGGACCCTGATCGAGGCGCTGGTGTGGCAGAAGGGCCAGAGACCGCCGCTCGGCGCGATCGCCCGCCAGTGGGGGTGGCTGTCCCGGGAGGACATCCTCGGGATCTTGAGGAAGCGGGTCCCGGGGGAGCGGTTCGGCGAGTGCGCCGTGCGCCAAGGATTCATTGACGGCGACCAGCTGCGCAGGCTGACGGGGTGGCAGCGCGTCCTGCAGCCGCGCCTGGGCGCGTTCTTCGCGGCCCAGGGGATCCTGACGGCCGCCGAGGTAGACGGGCTGGCAAAGGCCCACCGCCTCCACAACTGGAAGGTCCGGCGGGGGGCGAAGGGAAATCCCTAGCCTGCCGCGGGCTCACGCCAGGGGGCAGGACGTGGAGCTCCAGCCGGCGAGTCCGCCCAGGACCACGACAGGGTCGGCGGCGCCCCGGCGGAGCATCAGGCTCGCCGCCGTCATGGAACGGAGGCCCGTCCCGCAGAACACGTAGACGGGCCGGTCCGCCGGGACCTCCCCCAGGCGCTCCGGAAGTTCCGTCAGCGGGATCTCCAGGGCCCCCGTGATTCGTCCCTCCTCCTCCCATTCCTCTTCCTTCCGGACGTCCAGAAGAACGGTTCCCTCCCCGGCGTCGAGGGCGCGGCAGAGGGACGGGGTGGAGGCCATCCGGACGGACCCGCTCGGGAGGCCCGCCCTGTTCCACTCGAACATCCCCCCCGCCAGGCTCCCCGCGATGTCGTCGAAGCCCAGCCGGACGAGGCGGCGCAACGCCTCCCGCGGGTCGTCCTCCTCGTTCACCAGGAGCACCGGTTTGTCCGGGGAGAGGAACCACCCGGCGAAGGAGGGGAGGCCATCCATCCACAGGGACAGGGCGCCGGGGACGTGGGCCGCGCCAAAGGACAGGATCGGCCGCGTGTCGATCACGTCGAAGTGTTCGGCCCGCTCCCGGAAGGCCTCCGGGTCCAGCGGGGGAGGGGAGGGAAGGGAACCCAGGAGAGGCGCGCCCCGCAGGTTCCAGTCCTCCATCTTCCGGAAATACGGGGGCCTCGGCAGGACCCGGGCGATGCGGGCGACGAACTCGCCCCGGTCCCCGAGCCGGAGCTTCGGGTTCGTGCTCTTTTCCAGGCCGATGGTCGTCCAGGGGCGGGGGGCGATGGACTCGCCGCAGACGGAGCCGGGCCCGTGGGAGGGGCAGACGAGGATCCCGTCGTCCAGGGTCAGGATCTTCCCGAAGAGGCTGTCGTAGAGGAGACCCGCCATCTCCTCCCTCCGCTCGACGCCCGGGAGGTCCACCCGGCCCAGGTCGCCGGCAAAGAGGGTGTCGCCGCTGAAGAGGACCCAGGGGGCACCGCCCTGCTCGTGGAGAAGGTAGGACATGCCCCCGGGCGTGTGCCCGGGTGTGGAGAGGGCCTCCAGCCGGAGCCGGCCGACGGACCAGGTCTGGCCGTCCCGGACGGGTCGGCCGTAGCCGTACGGGAGTTGGGGCTCCGCGTGCCAGATCTCCGCCCCGGTCCGTGCCGCCAGCTCCACCGAGCCCAGGACGAAGTCCTCCTGGCGGTGGCTCTCGAGGATCAGGACGA
>JBFZER010000190.1:0-9051 GCA_041306765.1 Spirochaetota bacterium
AAAGGATGATTTCTGGTCCGCCGGCGAGGATCCCGACTCGGCCCGGGCCCTGCTGGAGGGCCTTACGGACGAGGAAGTCCTCGGCCAGATCTTCATGATGGCCTATCCGGGAACCGAGCCCCCAGCCCTCCTGTACAGGTGGATCGAACGACGGGCCCTGGGGGGGATCAAGGTGTTCGGGTGGAACGCGGACGACACGGAGATCCTGGCCTCCGCCATCCGGGGGATCCAGGGAGCGGCCGCCCGCACCGGCCACCGCATCCCTCCCTTCGTCGCGACGGACCAGGAGGGGGGCTGGATCCGGCACGTGAAGGGGGCCACCAGCGTCACCCCCGGGAATATGGCCATCGGGGCTTCCGCCCTTCCCCGGGATGCCTACAAGTCCGCCCTGTATATCGGACGGGAACTGGCCGCCCTGGGCATCACGATGAACTTCGCCCCCACCGTGGATCTCGCCCTGAAGCCCCGCAGCTCCGTCATCGGCCCCCGGGCCTTTTCCGCGGATCCCTCCTCCACGGCGGTGCTCGCAGCCGCCTACGTCCGGGGCATGGAGGACGCGGGGGTCCTTCCCACCGCCAAGCACTTCCCGGGCCACGGGGACACGGAGCTGGATTCCCACGGGGTCCTGCCGATCATCCCCGTGGACGAGGCGACCCTCTGGGACCGCGACCTCGTTCCCTACCGCATGCTCGTGGGGGAGGGGCTGCCCGGGATCATGAGCGGGCACATCGCGTTCCCGAAGATCACCGGGGACCGAACTCCGGCCTCCCTCTCTCCGTACTTCATCACGGAGATCCTGAGGAACCGCATGGGGTTCGAGGGATTGGTCGTGACGGACGACCTCTTCATGGCCGGAGCCTCCCTGCCCGGCGGATTTCCGGAGGTGTGCGTGCGGGCCGTGCTGGCGGGCAACGACATCCTGATGATCTCCCGCATCCTGGAATTCTCGGAAGAGGCATGGATCCGGTTGCTGCGGGAATACCGGGGCAACGATGCATTCCGGGATCGGGTTCGCCAGTCCGCGCTCCGCATCCTGCGGGCCAAGCAAGCCTTCCTCAAGCCCAAGGGGCCCGCCGGCGTGATCCCCTTGCCGGAAAACACGTCTCACCTCCAGAGCCGGGACGCCCAGGCCTTCTTCGCGGACCAGGCGTACCGGAGCGCGACGGTCCTGGAGAGCTCGGGGCTCCCCCTTCTTCCGGGCGGAGGCCGTATCCTGTTGGCGGGAAGCCTGGGGGATTTCTTTACCGAGGGGACGGCGTGGTATCCCCGGGCCGAGATCTTCCGATTTTCCTACCAGCCGGGCCCGGAGGTCCTGGCGACGGAGCTGGAGGATTTCCTGGGTCGCGCACGCGGAGCCCGGGCCGTCGTGGTGAGCGTGGCGAATTCCGCGGGCGCTTCTTTCGCCCGCGCCGCCGCCCGCTCCGGCGTACCCGTCTACGTGGTCTCCGTCCTCTCCCCGGCCTACGCCCTGGAGGCGGGTCCCATCGCGGGAGGGGTGGCGGTGTACAACTTCTCCCGGGAGTCGTACGCCGCGGCCTTCGCGGTGCTCTCCGGAGCCGTCGAGGGGAGGGGGGTCCTGCCCATCCCCCGCAGCCCGTGACCGGTCCGGGACCGCGGGAGTCCTGGCGACGTCTCCGCGCCCCGGACGCCGATTTCCTTCGAGCCTTTCTTCTCCGCCACGAGGACCAGGCGGCGGGATTTTCGGGCCGGATCCTGCGGTCCGGCGGGCTTCACATCCCGGCTCCCCTGGACGGCGGGGTCTTCGGACTTCCGGGACCCGGGGGGCTGCGGGGGGCGGTGCTCTGGACCCGCACCGGCACGGTCTTCCCGGTTTTCGAAGATCCCCCCGATCCCGGGGAGGCCGAAGCCCTGGGGCGAATTTTCAAGGGGGGAACCATCGCCTCGTTCCTGGGCGCCGAGGCGGACGTTGAGACCCTGGAAGGAATCCTCGGCGCCGAGCCCCGGGTGAAGACCCCCTACCGTTCCATGCACCTCGATCCGGACCGGGCCGGGCCGCCTTGTCCGCCTCCGTCCCCCGGTGCCGAGGCGCGGATCGCCGGGCCCGACGACGCGGCGGCCCTCTTCCCCCTCCATTCCGCCTACGAGAGGGAGGAGGTGGTTACGGAAATCCACCGCTTCGACGCCCGGGCGTCCCGGGCCGCCCTGGACGGGATCCTGGCGTCCGAAGTCGTGGCGGTCGCGGAACTGGACGGCCGAGCGGTGGCCACGGCCCGCACCAACGCCCGGGGCTTCGGGACCTGGCAGATCGGCGGGGTCTTCGTGGTACCCGAGCTTCGCGGACGCGGATGGGGCCGGTTCGTGGTGGGCCTCCTGGTCGGGGTGCTCGCCCGGGAGGGCAAGGCGACGGGACTATTCGTGAAGGAGAGAAATCTCGCGGCCCGGGCACTCTACCTTTCCCTGGGGTTCCGGGACGCGGGGCCTTTCCGGGTGGATTACCTCTAGGCGCAGGTCCAGCCCATATTCCGGGAAATGGCCTCGGCGGCGCGAACCACGTGTACGGCGGCCTTGGCGGGCGTGAGATCCGGACGGATCTCCAGCACCCAGGAGGTGCTGATCGAGGAGATGACTTCGCCGCGGTAATCCCGGATGGGCGCCGCCACGCAGTTGATGCCCGGCTCGGCCTCCTCGTTGTCCCGGGTCCAGCCGCGTTCCCTGCATTCCCCCAGATCCACAAGAAGGCTCTCCACGCCGGTATGGGTGTTCGGACCGAATTTCTCGAAGATCTCCCCCGACAGAAGGGTCCTTACCTCCTCGTCCGGAAGGTCCAGGATGAGGGCCTTGCCCAGGGAGGTACAGTACAGGGGCTTCTGCTGGCCGATGATGGAATACTTGCGCAGGCTCGTGTACTGGTCCTGCTTGTCAATGTAGACCATACGGTTTCCCTGGCGCCGGGCCAGGAAGACGATCGTACCCAGCGAGGCTGCAAGTTCGCTCATGAAAGGGGCGGATTCCGTCTTGAGTTCCAGGCTGTTCAGGTAGCGGCTGGAGAGCTCCAGAAAGGCCGGTCCCAGGCGGTAGAGATTCGTCTCGGGGTTCTTCCGCACGTACTCGTGCTGCATGAGGACGGCCAGCAGGCGGAACGCGGTGCTCTTCGGCAGGTCTTCCTTTTCCGCGATCGAGGCCAGGGACAGGCCGTTCGTGTCCTGGGCCAGCATCTTCAAGATGCCGAAGGCGCGATCGAGGGATTGGACTTTCATATCCGCCATGGAGCCTCCCGGAGCTTCGGAACCTCCCGCCAGTTTATCCTTGACAAGGCAAAAAAACAAGCTATGATATGGAATCTGGTTCCACAATATAAAACCACTTCGAGGCTGGATAGTCTCACATTGTGAATGGAATTGCGTTTCATATTGTGGCACTCGCCGGTCCGGTTGTCAAGGTCCGGTCCGAAATCCTTTCTCCAAGGAGACGGTCATGAAAAGATTGGCGGTATTCCTGTTGGCGGTTCTGGTGGCGGCGGGCGGCGCGTTCGCCCAGGCCAAGGTCTACAAGATCAAGCTCGGGCACGCCTCGTCCACGGAATCCACCCGGCACAAGTCCCTGCTGGTCTTCAAGGACTACCTTGAAAAGAAGTCCGGCGGCCGCTTCGTGGTGGAGATCTACCCGGGCGCCCAGCTTGGAAACGAGGGGGAGATGATCGAGTCCGTCAAGATGGGCTCCCAGGAAGCCTTCGTGGGCGGCGTGTTCGACGCCCAGACGCCCAAGCTGAACCTGGTCCTGATGCCCTTCTTCTTCCCGACCCAGGCGGACCTCATGAAGGTGGCCCGGAGCGACATCGGCAAGGCGATCATGAAGGACGCGGAAAAGTACGGGATCAAGATGCTGGCCTTCGGGGACGGCGGCTCCCGGCACTTCACCAACAACATCCGGCCCATCAAGTCTCCCGCGGACATGAAGGGACTGAAGATCCGAACCCCCCCCATCGAGTCCATCATCAAGTGCATGCAGGCCCTGGGCGCTAACCCCGTCTCCATCCCCTACGGGGAAACCTACATGGCCCTGAAGACCGGAGTGGCGGACGGACAGGAGAATCCCTTGGCCAACATCGGGGACATGAAGTTCCACGAGGTCCAGAAATACCTCACCCTTATCGACTACCAGTTCCACCCCGAGCCCTTTGACGTCAACCTGGCCTGGTTCAACGCCCTGCCCGCGGACCTCCAGAAGATCCTGGAAGAGGGAGCCTGGATCTATACGGACGAGCAGAACCGGCTCCGCCGGGAGATGAACGATTCCTACTTCAAGATGATCACCTCCGCGGGGGTGCAGGTCTACACTCCGACCGCCAAGGAGCGCCAGGCCTTCATCGACGCCTGCGCCCCGGTGTACGATTTCTTTGTGACCAAGGGGCTGTTCACCCAGGCCGACCTGGACGCTATGCGCAAGGTGATAGCCGCCAAGTAAGCGCTTGTCGAATTCCGGCATGGGACTCGTCCTGCGGCCAAAGCCGCGGGACGAGCCGTTATCAATCCGGCCACCCCAAGGTATAGTACGGTATGGACAATCGCCCCCTTAGGGCCCTGAACGCCCTCGTCCGGTTCCTAGACAAGGTTCTCGCGGTTCTGTTGGGAACCCTGGTCGGGCTTCTGGCCGCGGGTGTCATCATCTCGGTATTTCTACGATACGTCTTCGGCGTGTCCTTCGCCTGGGCCGAGGAGCTCATGACGATGGTGTTCATCGCGACGACTTTCTTCGGCGCCGCCCTGGGCCTGCGCGAAGGGGAGCATATCGCGATTTCCCTGCCCTCCGAGGGGCATCTTCTACGGCGCAGAATACTTTCGTCCCTGGTGATGCTCGTGATCGTCGCGGTCTCCGTGTTCGTGTTCCGGTATTCCCGCGCCTGGATCGCCAGGGTCGGCAAGGTCCCGTCTCCCGCTACGGGCATCCAGAACGGGTTCTTCTACACCATCGTTCCGATTTCCTTCGGGATCACGATCTTCTACGCCATAGTCCAATTCATCGCGGAGTTCGCCCGGATCGACCCCCCGTCGACCAAGTCCCGGTTCGACGGCGAGGCGGGAGCGAATCCGGCCGGGGGAGGTGGCGCATGAACCTGGCCATGATGTTCCTGGTCCTGATCCTGCTCCTGGCCCTCGGGACCCCGATAGCCTACTCGGTCGGCGGAGCCGGGATCGTGTACATGATCCTCCGGGACCCGGTCTTCCTCATGACCATGCCCCAGCGGATCTGGTCCGGAACGAACAATTTCATCATCATTGCGATGCCCCTGTTCATGCTGGCCGGGGAGCTCATGAACCGCGGCGGGTTGACCAAGCGCCTGATCGACTTCTCCATGCTGCTGGTCCGGCCCTTCCGAGGCGGTCTGGGAGAAGTGAACGTGGTGGCCAGCATGATCTTCGGCGGCATCTCGGGCTCCTCCGTCGCGGACACCTCCGCCCTCGGGAGCATCCTGATCCCGGAGATGATTCGGAAAGGCTACCCCAAGGGGTTCTCGGCGGGCGTCACCGTGGCCTCGTCGACCATGGGGATGATCATCCCCCCCAGCGTTCCCATGCTCATGTACGCCATGGTATCCGGCGCCTCGGTGGGCAAGCTGTTTCTGGCGGGACTGGTACCCGGTATCCTGGTCGGGGCAACCCAATTGGTGCTGACGTACGTCATCTCCCGAAGGAAGGGGTACCATCCCCGGCATGAAACGCTCTCGGTTTCCCAGGTCCTGAAGACGACGAAGGACGGATCCTTCGCCCTGCTGATGCCCATATTCATAGTCCTGACGGTCTCCCTCGGCATTGCGACGGCCAGCGAATCCGCGGGAATCGCCGTGCTGTACGCCCTGCTGTTGGGATTCTTCGTGTACCGCGAGCTCCGGATCAAGGACCTGGCCGCGGCCCTCAAGAAGACGGCCATCATGTCCAGCTCCATCATGATCATCGGCGGCTTCACCATGATCTTCACCTGGATACTCGCCGTGGAACAGGTGCCCGCCAGGATAGCCGCCTTCTTGGTAGGATCCGGCGTCAGCCCGACTACTGTATTCATCCTGCTGGATGTCCTGATCCTGATCCTGGGAACCTTCCTGGACGTCACCCCCTGCATCCTCCTGATCGGCCCCATCCTCCTTCCGGTGATGCGGCAGTTCGGGATGAACGAACTCCAGTTCGGGGCGGTCCTGATCGTGGGACTGGCCATCGGCCTGGTCACTCCTCCCGTGGGCATGTGCCTGAACGTGGCCAACAAGATCTGCGGGATGTCGATCGTGGACATATTCAAGTCCGCCGTTCCGTTCATCATATGCAACGTGATCGTGCTGGTGCTGGTCACCCTGGTACCCTGGGTCAGCCTCTGGCTTCCGGGCTTGCTGGGCTGAGGACCGGACAACGCCGGAGACCCGGGCATCATATTTCACTGCGATAGGAGATCGAAATGGACATCCGCGAGAACGTCAATTCGGAATACGCCAAGACCCTGGACACCGAGGGCCTGCGGTCCCGATTCTTGATCGTCGGGCTCTTCAAGCCCGGCGAGATTTCCCTGACCTACAGCCATGTGGACCGGATGATCGCCGGGGGCGTCACCCCCGTGTCCGGCCCCCTGGCCCTGGCCGCCACCAAGGACCTGGGCACGGACTACTTCCTGGAGCGCCGGGAGATGGGGGTGATAAACATCGGCGGACCGGGTTCGGTCACCGTCGACGGTACCCGGTTCGAGACGGCGAGCCGGGACGGCCTGTACGTCTCCATGGGCTCCAAGGCGGTATCCTTCGAGAGCGCCGATCCGGCCCGGCCGGCCAAGTTCTACCTCAACAGCGCCCCGGCCCACCGGGCCTGCCCCACGCGCCTGGTCACGATGGCCCAGGCCAAACGGGTGGAGATGGGGAGCCCCGCGGAATGCAACCAGCGGGTGATCAACCAGTTCATCCACCCCGCCGTGCTGGAGTCCTGCCAGCTGGTGATGGGCATGACGACCTTCTCGGAGGGCAGCGTGTGGAACACCATGCCCGTGCACACCCACGAACGCCGCATGGAAGTATACCTCTATTTCGACATGCCCCCGGACCGACTGGTATTCCACTTCCTGGGCAGGCCGTCCGAGACCCGCCACCTGGTGCTGCGGAACGAGGAAGCCGTCATCAGCCCCAGCTGGTCCATCCACTCCGGGGTGGGCACGGGGCCGTACACCTTCATCTGGGGCATGGCGGGAGAAAACCAGACCTTCACGGACATGGACGCGGTTCCCATGTCCGCGCTGCGATAACGCGAGGAGCGGACGAGCATGATCCTGGACGCATTCAAGCTGGACGGCAAGGTCGCCGTCGTGACGGGAAGCTCCACCGGGCTGGGGCAGGGCATCGCCGTGGCCCTGGCCGAGGCGGGGGCGGACGTGGCGGGGGTGGACTATGTGGCCTCCCCGGAGACGAAGAAGATGGTCGAGGCGCTGGGCCGGCGTTTTCTGGAGATCGTGGCGGACCTCTCTTCCATCGCGCCGGCGGCGGGCATCGTCGAGAAGGCCGTCCAGACCCTGGGCCGCCTGGACATCCTGGTGAACAACGCGGGCATCATACGCAGGCAGGACGCGGTCGACTTCACCGAAAAGGACTGGGACGACGTGATGAACATCAACGCCAAGACGGTCTTCTTCCTGAGCCAGGCGGCGGCCCGGCGATTCATCGCCCAGGGCACGGGAGGCAAGATCATCAACATCGCCTCCATGCTGTCGTTCCAGGGAGGGATCCGGGTGCCCTCCTACACCGCCTCCAAGAGCGCCGTGATGGGCGTGACCCGGCTCTTGGCCAACGAGTGGGCCAAGCACGGGATCAGCACCAATGCCATCGCCCCGGGCTACATGGCCACGAACAACACCGCCGCGCTCCGGGCGGACCAGGAGAGGAGCAAGGCGATCCTGGATCGCATTCCCGCGGGGCGCTGGGGCACCCCGGAGGACGTTCAGGGCGCGGCGGTCTTCCTGGCCTCCCGGGCCTCGGACTACGTGAACGGGTACACCCTGGCCGTGGACGGCGGCTGGCTGGCCCGCTAGGAGGAACCATGATAGCGACACCCCTTAAGAACCTGGGCCGGTACAAGACCTTGAGCCCCAGCCTCGCCGCGGCGATCTCCTGGCTGGAGGCGGGCGGGTGGGATGCCCTGCCGGAAGGCCGGCATGAGATTGCGGGAGCGGAGGTCTATGCCCTGGTCTCTCGATACGCCTCCAAGGCTCCGGGAGACGCGCAATACGAAACCCACCGGGACTATATCGATATCCAGCTCGTCGTCTCGGGCAAGGAGACGGTGGAAGCCCGCACGGTCGAGGGCCTTTCGGTCTCGGTGCCCTACAAGCCGGACATTGAGTTCTACTCCTTCCCGGAGCCGGGGACCTGCCACGAATTCCTTTTGTCTCCCGGCACGGCGCTTGTGTTCTTCCCCGAAGACGCCCACCGTCCCGGTCTTGCAAGGGGAGGGGTCCCGGAACCCGTACACAAGGTGGTCGTGAAAGCCAGGGCTTGACACCCGGAAGATCGGCGGCAGTTGCATCCGGCACGGGCATGGACTATCCTTCATAGCCCGGAGGCCCTCATGAAACTGCGTGCCAGGATCCTCATTTTCTCCCTTGTCCCCGTATTGGCGACCCTCGGAGCCGTGGTGGGCTTGACGGCCGCCCGCACACTCCAGCAGAGCCGGACCGACGCCGTCGCCCTTCTGGAGGCCCTGTCCAAGGAACACGCGGCGGAGATCGACGCGGAACTCGAGGTGTCCATGGACGCCGCGCGCACCCTGGCACAGGTGTTCGAGGGCTACGAAACCCTGGACCGGGACGAGCGGCGCGCCGATTACAGCAAGATGCTCAAAGCGATCGTGGAAAAGAACCCGAGCTTCCTGGGAGCCTCCACGGGCTGGGAACCCAACGCCCTGGACGGGCGGGATGCGGAATTCGCCGGCGCCCCGGGGCATGACGGGACGGGCCGCTTCATCCCCTACTGGAGCCGGTTCGGCGGACCCGTGGAGCTCTCTCCCCTGGTCGATTACGACAAGGAAGGGGCGGGGGACTAC
The DNA here is from genome assembly GCA_041306765.1 of Spirochaetota bacterium. Taxonomy (GTDB): domain Bacteria; phylum Spirochaetota; class Spirochaetia; order Treponematales; family UBA12059; genus JAAYUR01. The sequence goes on from JBFZER010000190.1 coordinate 9,027, forward strand.
TACATCCTGGCACGCAGTTTCATGA
>JBFZER010000191.1:0-10818 GCA_041306765.1 Spirochaetota bacterium
CCTCGATCTGGGCCTTGATCTGGGCGATGCGGTCCTTGATGTCCTTCTGCTTGCCCGCGCCGTTGATGATGGTGGTGTTCTCTTTGTCGATCTTCACGGTCTTGGCGGTGCCCAGCTGTCCCATCTCGGTGCTCTCGAGCTTGAGGCCGAGCTCCTCGGAGACGACCTCGCCGCCGGTCAGGATGGCGATGTCCTCGAGCATGGCCTTGCGGCGGTCGCCGAAGCCGGGGGCCTTGACGGCGCAGGTGTTCAGGGTGCCCCGAAGGTGGTTCACCACCAGGGTGGCCAGGGCCTCGCCGTCCACGTCCTCGGCGATGATGACCAGGGGCTTGCCGGCCTGGGCGATCTTCTCGAGCACGGGGAGCATGTCCTTCATGCTGGAGATCTTCTTGTCGTGGATCAGGATGTAGGGATTCTCGAACACCGTGGTCATGGTGTCCCGGTTGGTCACGAAGTAGGGGGAGAGGTAGCCGCGGTCGAACTGCATGCCCTCCACGAACTCGATCGTGGTGTCCATGGTCTTGGACTCTTCCACCGTGATGACGCCATCCTTGCCCACCTTCTCCATGGCGTCGGCGATCTGGGAGCCGATCTCCATGTCGTTGTTGGCGGAGACGGAGGCGACGTGGGAGATCTCGTCCTTCTCCTTGATCTCCTTGGAGGCCTTCTTGATCTCCTCCACCGTGAGCTCCACGGCCTTGTCGATGCCGCGCTTCAGGCCCATGGGATCGATCCCGGCGGCCACGGCCTTGAGGCCTTCCTTGACCATGGAGTAGGCCAGGACGGTGGCGGTGGTGGTGCCGTCGCCGGCGATGTCGTTGGTCTTGGTGGCGACTTCCTTGAGAAGCTGGGCGCCCATGTTCTCGTAGGAATCCTCGAGCTCGACTTCCTTGGCCACGGACACGCCGTCTTTTGTGACGGTGGGGGCGCCGAATTTCTTGTCCAGGAGCACGTTCCGGCCCTTGGGACCGAGGGTGACCTTGACGGCCTTCGAGATCTGCTCGACGCCGGAGAGGAGCCGCCTTCGGGCATCCTCGCTGAAGAGTAGTTGTTTCGCCATAGTGGATTCTCCCTTTCCTAAAATAATTCCGGGCCGGTCTCGGCCCTGCACCTGTGATGCCGGCCCCGGTTTTGGAATACAGAATGGTATGGTCAAATAGAAAAATACCGAAAAAGGCGGTGAGCGGCAAGGGCTTTCGGCCCTTGACGAAGAATATTTTATTTGATTAGTATACGAACTATATGGACGGTATACGGCTCATGATGGTGGTCCAGAGCCTGTGGCGGAAGCGGGCCTCCGCCGCGCTCGAGGAATATGGGATCACGCTGCCTCAATTCTTCCTGATACAATTGGCGAGGCGGCGCGGCGCGATCCGGCCCTCCGAGGCGGCCGAGGAGCTGGCCTCGGACCGGCCGACCCTGACCCTCGTGGCCCGGAAATGCGTGGCCCGGGGCTGGCTCAGCCAGCGTCGGGTGAAGCTCGACCGCCGCTCGCACCGCCTGAACCTGACGGGGCTGGGCGAGGAGCTTCTGGACCGGATCGAGGCGGCCCGCGTCCTGAACTCCGAGGCCCTGGGCGATCCCCTGGACATCCTGGACTCCGAGGAGCGGGCGCAGTTCCTCCGGGCCCTGGACAAGGTGCAGCGGAGGGCGCGGGACCTCTACTGAGACGGGCCTCGAAGGCGGCCGCCCGGCGGTGATGGCACCTGTATCCTTCGCAGCAGTCCCGTTTACCGTTCACCGATAACCGTTTACACTATCCCCGTGAACATCCCCATCCTCTTCGAAGACGATTCCCTCCTGGCCGCGGACAAGCCCTCGGGCGTGCTTTCCGCCCCGGACCGCTGGGATCCGGACCTGCCCGTGGCCGCGGCCCTCCTGTCCAAGGGGCGGGGCCGGCTCTGGGCGGTGCACCGCCTGGACAAGGACACCACGGGAGTCCTCCTGCTGGCCCGGAGCGAGGAGGCCCACCGGGCGCTGTCCCGGGCCTTCGAGTCCCGATCCGTGTCCAAGGTCTACCGGGCCCTGATCCGGGGCGTACCGGATTGGACGGAGTCCTCCTGCGATCTGTCCCTATCCCCGGACGGGGACGCCCTGCACCGCACGATCGTGGACGCCCACCGGGGCAAACCCTCCCGGACGATTTTCCGGATCGTAACGACCTTCCGGGACTTCTCCCTGGTGGAGGCCCGCCCGGAGACGGGCCGGACGCACCAGGTCCGGGTCCACCTGGCCGCCCTGGGCTTTCCCGTCGCCTGCGACCCCCTGTACGGGGACGGCAAGCCCCTGCTCCTTTCGGCGATCAAGCGGAATTGGCGGGGGGATCCCTTCGAGGAGCGCCCCCTCCTGGCCCGGACGGGCCTGCACGCGGCCTCCGTCGAGCTGCCGCATCCCGCAACGGGTCTGACCCTGCGGATCGAGGCCCCGGATCCCAAGGACCTCCGCGCCTGTCTGACCCAGCTGGAGAAATGGTAGACCCTGCCGTTCTGGGCGCCGGGTCCGAGCCGGGGGCCGGTCCGATCCCATCGGCCGGTACGGCTCCGCCGGGATCTCCGGATCCGGGACCGCCCGAGCACCCGGGCTTCCTGGTCCACGGCTGGGCGGATTCCCGGGGGCGGATGCTCCTGGCGGGCCGGCTCTCGGACGGCCGGTCCTTTGCGGTGGTGGAGGACCGGGTGCGCCCGGATTTCCTGATACGCTCCGCCGACTCGGAGCGGGCGGCCGCCCTGGCTGAACGGGCCCGCCTAGAGGCGTCCATCTCCCCCGCCGGACGGCGGACCCTTTCCGGTGAACCCTGCGACCGCGTGGAAGCCCGGGACCGGGGCGGGCTCCGGCGCCTGGAGGAAGCCTTCGCCGCCGGGGGTCTTGCGGTCTTCGAGGCGGACGTGCGCGCCGCGGACCGCTTCCTGGCGGAGCGGCGCATCCGGGGGGGGTTGCGGATCCGCGGCACCTCCATGCCCGGTCGCTTCGTGGACGCGGTTTTCCTGGACCCGGAACTGGAGGCGGCGGAGGAACCCCCGTCCCTCCGCACCGTGGCCCTGGACATCGAGACGGACGTGGAGGCGGGGACGGTCCTGGCCGTGTCCCTCGCGGGCCCGGGAATCCGGGAGGTCCTCTTCCTGGACGAGGCGGCGGGTCTCTTCTCCCCGGACCTGGCGGGCGCCGATTCGGCGGCCCGGAACCCTTCCCCCTTCGAGGAGTCGGACGAGACCGGCCGCCCCTACCGGGTCCGGCCCTTCTCCCGGGAGGCGGACCTCCTGCGGGCTTTGGCGGAACGGATCCAGGCCCTGGACCCGGACCTTATCACCGGCTGGAACGTGGTGGACTTCGACCTGGCCCAGCTTTCCCGCCGCTGCCAGGCCCTCGGCGTGCCCTTCCGGATCGGCCGCACCGAGGAGAGCGCGGACATCCGGGAACTCGACGGGGGGCGCCGCTACGCGGCTTCCATACCGGGCCGCCAGGCCGTGGACGCCCTCAAGCTGGCCCGGGGCGCCGGCCGCTTCGAGGACCTGACCCTGGACGCGGTGGCCCAGGAGGTCCTGGGCACGGGCAAGTCCGTGGAGAGCCGGGGCCGGGCCAAGATCGAGGAGCTTTACCGCCTGCGCCGGGAGGACCCCGCGGCCTTTCGGCGCTACTGCCTGGCGGATTCGGAGCTTGTGCTGGCCATCCTGGACAAGACCGGCCTCCTGGACCTGACCCTCAAGCGGGCCCGGCTGACCGGGGTGGGCATCGACCTGGCCTGGACCAGCATCCCCGCCTTCGAGCGCATCTACCTGGACGAGCTCATGGCCCGGGGCTACGCGGCGGCTCCCAAGGCCGAGGGTCGCAGGGTTTCGGGAGCCGCGGGGGGGACCATCCTGGAGCCCCGGCCGGGGCTGTTCCGGAATGTCCTGGTGTTCGACTTCCGGAGCCTCTATCCCTCGGTCATGAGGACCTTCAACGTGGATCCCCTGGCCTTCCGGCTGGCAACGGCGGAACCCCGGCCGGACGACATCGAGGCCCCGAACGGGGCGCGGTTCCGCCGGGAGCCGGGCATCCTGCCCGCCGTGATCGAGCGCTACTTCGCCGAGCGCCTTAGGGCCATCGAGGGGGGGGACGAGACGGCGTCCTACGTCTACAAGATCCTGATGAACTCCTTCTACGGAGTCCTGGGCGCCGAAGGCTGCCGCTACGCGGATACCGCCCTGGCGGGGGCCGTAACCTCCTACGGCCGCAAATGGCTGCACTGGGCCCGGGACTGGTTCGCCGCCAAGGGCTATCGGGTGCTCTACGGTGACACGGACTCGGCCTTCGTGGACTCGGGCCTGCCCGAGGGGGCGGGATGGGCGGCCCTGGACGCCCTGGGCCGCCGCCTGGCGCCGGAGCTGAACGGGGACCTGGCCCGGGCCGTACAGTCCGAATACGGCCTGGAGTCCCGGATGGAGCTCAAGTTCGAGAAGGTATACTCCCGCTTCTTCATCCCCCCCCTGCGCTCCCGTGCCGAGGACGACGAGGACGGGGACGAGAAAGGCAGGGCCAAGGGCTACGCGGGGTTCCGGCTGGGACCCGACGGGGGAGAGACGGAGGTCAAGGGCATGGAGGCCGCCCGGCGGGACGGAACTGCCCTGGCCCGGGAGCTCCAGGTTGAGACGCTGGACCTGGTGTTCCGGGACGCCCCCTCCGCCCGGGTGGAGGCCCACGTCCGGAAGGTCCTTTTCGACCTGCGCGCGGGTTTGCTGGACGACCGCCTGGTCTACCGCAAGGCCCTGCGCCGGACCGCCTCCGCCTACACCAAGATGGAGCCTCCCCACGTCCGGGCGGCGCGCATCCTGGGCTGGACGGACCGCCGGGGGGTGGTGGAGTACCGAATCACCAAGGCGGGAGCGGAGCCGGTGGGTCGGGAGACCGCTCCCCTGGATTACGAGCATTATGTATCCCGCCAGCTGAGGCCTGCCGTGGAGGCCCTCCTGTCGGCGGCCGGGATGGATCCGGAGCTTCTGTTCGGCGACCGGCCCCAGCTCGAACTGGGGCTGTGAGCCTTCCCCCTCCCGTTTGATTTCTACCTGTAGTAGCGCATCCCCCTGGACGCCGCGGCGGTTCCGGGTATACTGGTAGCGATATGCAAGACCATGCCCCCGCGCTAGGGCAGGGCGCGCCGTTGAGCCTTCTGTTGGTCGGATTCCTGCTGGCCGTCGCGACTCTCCACCTGGCAATGTACGCCGGGGGCCGGCGGAAGGCCGGGGACCTGGCCTTCTCCCTCCTGGCGGTATTCGCTGCGCTGCGGGTGGCCTTGATGGGAGGACTGTTCGACGCGGTGTTTCCCGGGCTTCCCTCGGAGCATCGGAGGCTCGACGGGTTCCCCGTCTTCCTGCTCCTGCCCACCTTCCTGCATTTCCTCCAGGCGTTGTTCCCCGAGGAGTCGGACGGCCGGATCCCCTGGGTGTTTTCGGCCGCCAGCGGAATCGGCCTGGCCGCTTCCCTCGTACTGCCGCCGGAGGTTTCCCGCCTGGTTCCCCCGGCCTACATCCCCGTCACCTTCGCGGGTGTCGCCTTCTCCCTCGCGGTCCTGGGGCGTGCAGCCCGGGCCCGCAGGTCGGCGGTGATGCAGGCCCGGGTCGGCACCCTGCTTTTCGGCGCGCTCCTCGTCCTCGACCTGGCCGGCGTCACCGAGCGGGTCGGGCCGGGCAAAATCTACCTGGCCCTGGGGTGGGTCGCCATATTCGCCGCCTGCTCCGCCGGCTTGGGCCGTCGCATGCAGGATTCCTACGAGGAGGCCCGGGAGGCCTCCCGGGCCCTCGCCCGGCACAACGAGGAACTCGAGGCGCTGGTGGAAAACCGCACCCGGGAGCTGAAGGAAGCCAACGAGGGACTGCGTCGCATGGCGGAGACGGACGGACTGACCGGGATCGCGAACCGCCGGCGTTTCGAGGCCGCCCTCGCGGAGGAGCGGCGCCGGGCGGCCCGGGCGGGCACCGTACTCTCCATCGGGATGTTCGACGCGGACCACTTCAAGGCCTACAACGATACCTACGGCCACCTGGAGGGGGACGAGTGTCTCAAGAAGATAGCGTCCGTCCTGGCGTCCCACGCCCGCAGGCCCGGAGACCTGGCGGCCCGGTACGGCGGGGAGGAGTTCGCCCTGCTCCTGCCCGACACGGACGCCCCGGGCGCCCTGGCCAAGGTGCAGGCGGCGGCGTCCGAGATCCGGGGGCTCCGGATACCCCACGAGAGTTCTCCGTTCGGGATCGTGACGATGAGCGCCGGGGTCGCGAGCTCGCTTCGGGGGCAGGACGACATAGTGCTGGCCGCGGACCAGGCCCTCTACGCGGCCAAGGCTTCCGGACGGGATTCCGTACTGCAGGCGGACCTGGCCGCGGCGGCCCCGTCGGGCCGCCGCGGGTCCTAGTCCCGCTTGCCTGTCACCTTCACGAGGTGGTAGCCGAACTGGGTCTGCACTACGTCGGAGACCGAGCCCACCCCCAGGGATTTGCAGGCGGCCTCGAAGGGTGCCACCATCTTGCCGGGCCCGAACCAGCCCAGGTCGCCGCCTGAGGACTTGGACGGGCAGGTGGAGTTTTCCCGGGCCAGGGAGGCGAAGTCCGCTCCCTGCTTGATGCGCTTGAGGAGCTCCTGGGCCTGGGCCCGGTCCTTGACGAGTATGTGGCTGGCTTTCCATTCCATTTGATTCTCCTTGAAGTCATCCATCGAGTTCCAGGTTGATACATATACCAATACAGGATTCTCGTAAAGAGGTTTAAATGGTCGGATACTCAGCTGGCCCGGGACGCGCAGGTCCCCAGGGACGCTATCCATCCCCCCTGGTTCCAGAGCGCGCAGCCGCCCTTGGTCTCCGTGAGCTCCGAGTGCCGGGCGCGGATGGCCGCGAGCAGGGGGGAGTCGAGGGCCTCCCGCAGGGACCGGTCCGCGGTGCCGGTATCCGAGAAGGGTGCGAAGGGGCAGGCCTCCAGGGCCCCCTCCGGGGAGAGGTGCAGGAAACCCCGGCCCGCGGCAAGGCAGCCGCCGTAATCCTCCTCGTCCCCGGGCAGGACTACGACGGGGTAGCGCAGGTCCCGGAAGGCCTCCTTGGTGCCGAGGGCGGACTTCTGGGCGTCGGTCAGCACCAGGTGCTCCGTGCCGGGGGCCGCGGGCACGTATTCCACGGCGAAGAGCACCGAGGTCCCCAGGGTTTCCAGGGTCCGCAGGAATTCCCCGGAGAGAAGGGTGTCCGCGTTGCGGGATGTGGCAGTCACGGAAACCCCGAAGAGGGCGCCCCGGGCCTTCAGGGCTTTCATGGAATCCAGGACCTTCTCGTGGATGCCCGCCCCCCGCCGTTCGCTGGTCTGGAAGGAGTCGCCCTCGATGCTGAACACCGGGACCAGGGAGCCCCGGGCGAAGAGTTCGAGCCAGCCCTCGTCCACCAGGAGGCCGTTGGTGAATACCGGCACCAGGGGGCCGGGGATCCGGGACACCCGTTCCAGCAGGTCCCTGCGGAGGAGGGGCTCGCCCCCGGCGAGCATCAGCACCCCTGTGCCCAGGTCCAGGGCCTCCCGGAAGAGCTCCAGGAAGCGCTCGTCGGAGAGTTCTCCCGCCGAGCCGGCGGCGGGGCGCAGGGCCTTGGCGTAGCAGCCGGCGCAGTTCAGGTTGCACCTTCGGGTGACGCTGGCGATCAGGACAGCGGGCACGGTCCGGCCCTTAGCCGCCTCCATCGCCCGGCGGCGGGCCTGGGACTTCTGGAAGGCGGCGGTGCGGAGGAGGCGGAAGGTTCTGGGTATCTCGAAGAGGCGGGAGAGGGCGGCGGCCTGGAACAGGCGGCGGACGCGCCGGTCGAAGACGGTTCTCGGATCCATGTCGGACTCCTGGGAGCTCTTGATCCGCCCCCCTGCGGGGCGCGGTGGCGCCGGGCCTGGAACGGCCCCGGCGGAAGATCCCGCCCCGCCGATGCGGCCGGGTTCGGGACGTGGATCGTATCGGGAAGAATATATCCCGTTCCGGAGCGCGAGGCAAGGCAGGTCCGCGACCGGTCTGCCCGGGTCTACCGGTATGACCCCTGGAACTCCCCGATGGCCTTCACGACCTCCCGGATCTGGTCCGTGGGGGGCAGGATCGTGGTCCGGAAGTGGGCCGTCCCCGGGATCTGTCCGAAACCGCTTCCGGGCACCACGCAGATGCCCGTCTTTTCCAGCAGGGCCATGCAATAGTCCTGGTCCGTCTTCCCGGGGGGCAGGCTGATCCTCGGATAGGCGTACATGGCTCCCGCGATGGGGTTGCAGCGGATTCCGGGAATCCTGCCCAGCCCCTCGGCCAGAAGTTCCGCCCGGGACCGGAGCTCCGCGAGGATTCCGTCCCGTTCCCGGACGTAGAGGTCCCGGCTGGGCTCCCCCGGCCGGGGAGGCCGGACCAGGAGGTAGACCGCCGCCTGGCCCACGGTGTTGGCGCAGAGGCTGATGGACTGGAGCTTGGTCAGCTGGGCTGCCGCGTCCGCGGGGACGTTCCGCACCTCCAGGTAACCGCCCCGCTGTCCGCATTCGCCCAGGAAGCCCTTGGAGCAGGAGTGGAAGCTGAACAGGGAAACATCTTCATATCCCTTGCCCGACAACACCTTCGCGAAGGATGTGAAGCGGTCCCCTTCCCGGTAGACGTTGCTCTGGTACACCTCGTCCGCCAGCACCGAAAGGCCGTGTTCCCGGGCAAAGTCCAGGACCATGGCGATGTTCTCCTCGTCCAGGACCGAACCCGTCGGGTTGCCCGGGTTGATGACGGAGATGGCCTTCACGTTCACCCCGTTCCGGCGGGCTTCCCGGATGCTCTCCTCCAGCAGGGATCGGTTGAGCTTCCAGCCGTTCTCCTCGTCCAGGTAGTAGTGGACCTGCCGTCCCTCGTACAGGGTGATGGTCGCGGAATACAGGGGATACTGGGGTATGGGGATCATGATCCCGTCCCGGGGTCCCGCGATCAGCATCCGGAGCACCGCCTGCACGCCCTTGGAGGCCCCGTCGGTGATGTAGATCGACTCGGGGTCGGACTCTACCCCGTCCCGCTCCCGGATGAAGGCCGCCACGGCCTGGCGGACGAACTTCATGCCCTTGCTCTCCGAGTAGGCCCCCAGGCCGTGCTTGGAGCCAGAAAGGATATCCCGGGCGGTCTTCCGGACGTCCTCGGGGAAGGCGTCCGGGGCCTTGTCCGCCAGCTCCGGCCACTCGCAGAGGGCCAGGACCTGGCGAAGCCAGGTCAGGGGCTTCTGCCCCAGGGACTGGGGATTCCCGATGTTGCAGTATATGATCCGCCGCCCCTGGGCTTCCAGCTCCTGGGCGCGGGTCGGGATGGCTCCCCGGACGGCGTACTCGGCTTCCCGGACTGCGGGACATATCTCTTCGAGGCGGACGGGCATGGCTCCTCCCTGGATTCACTCTGAAGGATTCGGGGGTTTGCTCAGGTGACCGGGAGGATTGTACCACCCCTGCCGGCTCGGGGCAAGGAATGCGGCCCGGGCGGCTTATCGCGGGCCGCCTCGGGCGGGTATACTCGATGCGCGGGAATCGGCGGCGCTGACGCCGGCCCGGTTAGGAAGCATATGACCGAATTGCAGGAAACCGCCGCGCCCCCGGAGCGGGCGCTTCTCATAGGCATCCAGACCGACAAGGTCTCCAAGCACGAGGCGGAGAGCCTCCTCGCCGAGCTGGCCAGCCTGGCCAAAACCCGGGGGATCCAGGAGGCGGGACGGGTCCTGGTGCGGATCCGGGACCGCACGGCCTCCCACCTTCTGTCCTCGGGAAAGGTCCAGGAGCTCATCCGCGTCGCCCAGGCCGAGGACGCGGACTCCATCATCTTCGACCATCCCCTGTCTCCCGTCCAGCAGAGGAACTGGGAGGAGGACTCGGATCGGGTCGTGTACGACCGCAGCGAGCTGATCCTGAAGATCTTCGCGGCCCGGGCCCTCACCCGGGAAGCCGGGCTCCAGGTGGAGCTCGCCCAGCTCCAGTATGCCCTGCCCCGGCTGGCCCATTCCCGGGAGGACCTGATGCGGCAGAAGGGCGGGCGCTACGGCACGAAAGGTTCCGGCGAGAAGGCCCTGGAGCTGGACCGGCGCAAGATCGAGGCGCGTATCCGGGACATCCAGGATGACCTGAAGAAGGTCCGGAAAGAGCGGGCGGTCCAGCGCAGGCGCCGGGAGAGGGCGGGCCTGCCCCGGGCTGCGGTCGTCGGCTACACCAACGCCGGGAAATCCAGCCTCCTCAACGCCATCACCAACGCAGACGCCCTGGCGGAGGACAAGCTCTTCGCGACCCTGGATCCCACGACCCGGCGGATACTCTACGCCCCGGGCAAGGGGCTCCTGGCCACGGACACCGTCGGTTTCGTGCGGAACCTTCCGCACGGCCTGGTGGAAGCCTTCAAGGCAACCCTGGAGGAGGCCGCCCTGTCCGACGTCCTGATCCACGTGGTGGACGCCTCCGATCCCGAGCCGGACCGCCTGATGGCGACCACGGAGGAGGTGCTGCGGGAGATCGGCGCGGGGGACAAGCCCACGCTCCTGGCCTTCAACAAGGTGGACCTGGTCGCGGACCGGGAGCGCCTGGCCCCCCTGGCCGAACGGTACCCGGACTCTGTATTCCTGTCCGTCAAGACCGGAGAGGGCCTTTCGATCCTGCTGTCCCGGCTGGAGGATCTCCTGACGGCGGACCGGGAGGAGTGGACCGTGCGGATCCCCGACTCGGACTACGCCCTCGTCGCCCTCCTTCACCGAAGGGCCGCCGTGGTCACCGAGGGCCGGGAGGACGATGCGACGGTGGTCCGATGCCGGATGCCGGAGGATCTGAGGGAGAAGTACGGGGGGTATAG
>JBFZER010000192.1:0-9943 GCA_041306765.1 Spirochaetota bacterium
TTTCCGTGCTTCACGGCGTTCTTTATGATCTCCGAGATCTGCTGTTCCAAGAGGTTAATCTCCTTGATCTCCAGGGGGGCCGACTGGACGATCAGGAGGGTGAAGTATCGGATCTGCCGGTAATCGGACGGGAACTCCTTGTAGAGCATGTTCGTCTTTTCGAAGAGGGGGCTGTTCTCGTCGACCAGTATCTCGTGGATGCCCGAGAGGTAGGTGGAGTCGGCGGAGTCCATGGATCACTCCTCCATCCGGAGGATGGCTTCCTCGATGCTGTTCATGATGGGGAAGTATCCCATGAGCTTCGTGAGTTCGATGACTTTCTTGACCGAACCGTGGATGTTCGTGATGACGAGCTTGTCGCCCAGCTTCTTGATGGTTGAGCAGATGTAGATGAGGGCGCCGATGCCGCTGGAATCTATGTAGTCGACGTTCTCGAGGTTGATGATGAAGCGCTCGACCTTCTTCTCCAGCATCTTCATCACCAGTTCCTTGAGCTTGTACGAGTTGTACAAGTCCATCTCGCCGTTGACGTCGATGATGTAGTTGCTTCCCGTCTTGCGTATCTTCAATTCCATGGTAAACGGGCCCTCCTTAGAGCTTCATCTTCATCACGAGCACGGTCTGGTCGTCATGCTGGCGGGTGTCCCCCGCGAAGTTCGCCAGGTCGGAGCGGATCCGCAATGCCGTCTCGCGTGCCGAAAGGTCCCGGCTCCGGAGCAGGGAAGTCCCCAGATTCTTCCTCCCGAACTGGCGGCCCTGGGCGTTCATGGATTCGACGACCCCGTCGGTGTACAAAAGGAGAATGTCCCCGTTCCGCAGGCTGAGGGTTTTCTTCCCGTAGCTCGTACCCCTCTCCACCCCAATGGGTATGCTCTTCATCTCCACCGACTCGATCCCGTCCTCCGCCGCGCGGAAGATCAGCAGGGGCTGGTGAGCCGCGTTCGCGTACTCGATCTCCCCCGTGGCGAGGTCCACGGAAACCAAACCCAGGGTGGCGTAGTGGTCCATCTCGATCTTGCCGGTGATACCCCGGTTGATCCAGGATAGCATGGTGGCCACGTCCTTGTCCGTATTGGCCACGAGGTGGAGGATGGACCGGACCATGACCATCACCAGGGCCGCGGCGACCCCCTTTCCGGCGACGTCCCCTACGGCCAGCAGCAGGCGGTCCTTCCGGGTCTGGATGATGTCGAAGTAGTCGCCGCTGACCCCGATGGCGGGAGCCGTGAAGGCGCCCAGGGCGGCGGTAGGATAATCCGGAAGCTTCTTGGGAATGATGAGCCCCTGGATCTCCGCGGCTATGTTCGAAGCTCGCTCGCGTTCGCTCCGCTCCCGGGCTTCCTGGAACGAGAAGAAGTTGCTGATCTGCAGGGCGCCGAAATTGGCCAGGGTCTTCAGGTGGTCGAACTGCCCTTCCGTGAAGGAATCCCGGCCGGGAACCCGCTCGACCGCGAGGACGCCGATCGCGGTATCCTCCACGAGGAGGGGAACCGCCATCAGGGACCCGATGCGCAGGAACTCCTCCGGTCCGTTCGAGGCGATCCGCCCGTCCCCCTCCGCCTGGGGCGAGAAGATCGGCTTTCCGGTCTTGGCGGCCTCCCCGAACAGGGTCTCCCCGAGCTTGAACTGGGCATGCCGGACGAAGGCTTCCACGCGCTCCGGCTTCCGGGGCAGATCCTCGGGCAGCCTGAACGGCGGAGGGAACCGGCCCGTCACGGATCTCACGCTGACGATGTCCTCGAACTCGTCCACCAGGAGCACCGCACCGCCGTCCGCCTCCGTCTCCGCGACGACCACCCTGGACAATCCGTCGAGCATGTCCGAGATGGAGAAGGACTCCCGCATGGCGGCTCCCGTCTCCACGGAAAGGTTGTAGATGGAGTCCACCGCGCCTTCGTAGTATTCCAGGGCTCGGACGAGCTGGCCCTCGTGGGTTTCCAACTGGTAGAACGCCGTCGAAAGGGGCCAAAAATAGAACAGGGGCACCGCGATTTTATGAAAGAATCCGTTGTCGTACCCCAGGAATACCGCCGCCGCGGCATAGGCCGCCCCGAGTCCGACCGCGATGGTTCCCGCGTTCACCAGGGATCGATCCAGCGACTTTCCCCGGGTCGCCAAAAGAGCCGCCAGCGCTACGACCTCCAGGGCCGGAATCAGGCTGAACGGAGACGGGGTGAGGACGGGAAGGAAGGGCCGGACATAATCCGCCAGGAAGATGAGCGCGGCCAGGAGATTCAACACCGAAACGGCTCCCGCCAGGATCCGGCCCCCGAGCGTCGCGGTCACGAGGTACGTGAGGGCCGTGAACAGGAAAAGATCGGAGACGAGGTAGATCTGGGGAACGGGGAGAAACGAATACGCCAGATCCCGGACCGCCTGCAGGGCGAACAGGTAGAGATACCCGGAAGTCAGCCCTTCCGTATCGCGCTTGCGGACATAAAGGAATACCAGGCTCATCCCGAGCGCAACGATGAGCTTGATGGGAAGAGGGGATTCGAGGACTTGCTCGATCGTAGGAATGCTCATTGCGAACCCTCGGGAATCTGGCGGAGGACTCCGGGACGGATCCGGGGGATCGCCCGATGTAAAGCCCAAAAAAGTCTATCATCCGCGATGGAGGGGGTCAAGATAAATCAAGACCGCTTCCCTTTAGTTTTCGGTTCAATTCCGGGCGGTCTGAGGTTTTTTGCGGCGCGGACGCGGATTCCGCGGGCCGGGCTCGCCGGCTCTATCGGAATGACTCCAGGTAGTATTCATAAATTCGGAAGAAATCCCTCTCCGCGGGTCCCTCGGGCATGGGCGCATGAACGGAAAACCCGATTTCCCAGGCTCCGTCCTTTTCCTGGGACCATCGGACCTCCGAAGGAAGGGGGAACGGCTCCACCCCGATCTCGGAAAACGAGAGGACCGGCACAGCGGACTGTCCTTCCGAAAGGCGGGGGTTTTCGGGAAACACCGCCCGGAATCCCCGGAGCGAGACGTCCGCCACGTAGCCGTACAGGGAAGGCACCAGACCCGCCCGGGCGAAACCGCGGTTCCGGTCCGCATCCCGACGCTCGCGGCTCATTCCTCCTCCTCCGCCGGGGGCAGTTCCTCAAGGTCCTCGGCCCAGGCTTCCGAAGCCAGGGGTGCGGAAAGCACGATCCGGGTTCCACGCACCATGCCGGAATACCAGGGGCAGGTGCACTTCTCCCGGTCGATGAAAGAAAGCGTGAAGTTCGGAAACGTTTTCCGGGCCGCCAGAAGTCCCATGCCGAACCGGCCGTTCCCGCACCGGAGCCGGTATTCCGTGAAGGCTTCCGATCTCGGGTCGATCCGGTCCAGCGGGCTGTCCAGGCGGTACGGCAGGCGGCCGGGATCGAAGCCTCTGCCGGAATCGAGGATCTCTATCGAAAGACGGTTATCCGCGATGGCGTATCTCAGCTCGACTTCCTCCCGGACCCCCCGTTCCCGGTGGGCCCGGATGGAGTTGGACAGGAGCTCCAGGACGGAAAACGCGGCCAGCTCCTCGTTGAGCGGCAGGGGAGGCAGCCTGACCGATCGCACGGCATCAACCACCTGGCGGAACTCCTGATCCGGCTCGAACCGAAACGTCAGATCGAGACTTCTCTTGTCCTTGAATTCGAGATATGGCGTCATTCGTTCCTGCGGCCCTGGTTCCCGATCGGGACCGGAGCCTCCCCGCACGACTTTTTGGATACGGGGAAATAATAACGGATGAACGCCGCAAGGGCAAGCGTCCTCCACGGTGCGCGGGAAGATAATATCGGGTATACTCGTGCCGGGAGGACCGGGCATGATCGCCTTGTACGTACGCATCGACTACCACGGTCAGTACCGACGCATCGATCCCCGGGGCGCCGGCGAACTCCGGGCCCGCCTGGAGCAGATCGCGGCGGACTACGGCGCCCATCCTTCCGGCCGGGAGCACCCCTTCGTAGCCCCCTTCGATTCCGAATCCATCTTCTGGCGCCTCCAGGCGGCCGAAGCCCTCCTGGAAATCCGCGGACTCCTCCGGGACCGGTTCGAAGGTTCCATGGACTTCTTCGTCGCCCTCCACCAGGGCACGGACGAGGAGGCCGTCCGGGCGGACATGGACCGGGCCTGGGCGGATGCGGACGCCCCGGAGGGTATCTGGCTGAGCCCGGCCGCCGCCGGAGAACTGCGCGGCTACCTGAGCCTTGAACCGTCCGGTTCCGGGCTCCTCCGGGCATCCGGACCTTCCTACCACCTGGACGGACTGGCCCTTACGGCCCAGGAATTCTACCGGAGGGAAGAGGCCGCGGCCGGGCTCTCCGAGCTGATCGGAGAACTTGTGGTGGGAGGTGAGAAGAACGTCCTCGTCGTGCGGGGCGCCGCGGGCACGGGCAAGGAAGCGACCGTGGGCAGCGCCCTGGAAGCCCTGGGATATCCGCCCGGCAGATTCCTGACCCTGCGGGGAGGCACCGCCAATCCACGTCCCTTCGATCCCCTTGCCTGCGGGGTGACCGAGGAACTGCTGGAAACCGCCCGAGGCCATCTGTCCCGGGTGGAACTCCCCCTGTACGAACGGCTCCTTCCGGCCTACCGCTACGTGTTCGCGAGCCCCTTCCGCGCGGCGCTCTCCCCTTCCATGGAGACCGGATACCGGCTCTTCATGGGCTTGATGCTTCGGGCCTACGCCCGGGGGATGTCCCGAGCCGGACTTCCGCCCATCCTCCTGTGCGAAAATCTCCACAGGTTCTCGTCGGAAAGCCTGGACCTGCTGGGCGAGATCCTGGTGTCCTCGGATGCCCGCATCGTGGCGACCACGGCCCGGGGGAGCCCGGAATCCTGGCCCGACTACGCGGTCACGGAGTGGAATCTCCTTCCCCCCGCCTTCGAAGAGTACGCGGGAAAGCTCTCCCAGGTGCTTCCGGACACGCCCGAGGAAACCCGCCGCTCTCTTTTTTCCCGGGCCCGGGGGGATTTGCCCCTGCTGTACCGATGCGCCCTCCTGGAACGACAGGGGACGGCCGGGCCTCCGCCCTCGGAGGCGATCCTGGGGCTCATGCCCCAGGAGGCCGCCGCCGCCCTCTATGCAGCGAGCCTCTGCGAGAACGTCCTTGACGTTCACCGGTTCCACGATTTCCTGGAGCGGCTGGGACTCCTGCCCAAGGCGCGGGAGATCGTCCTTGCCCTCCTGGGCAGGACGGGTTACCTCGCCGGGCCGGGACCCCGAAACTCGTCCCGGATGTCGAACCGCAGGCTGTCCGGCTTCGTGGGCAGGAGCGCGGAACTCATCGAGGCGGCACTGGCGGAATACCTGACCCACCTGTACCGGAAGCGGGAAGCCTTTCCTTCCCTGGGGCTCCTGGGAGCGACGAAGAAATGGTCGGGCGACGATCGCCAGCGCTTCGAGATCGACTGCGCCCTCGGGGACGCCTTGGAGGATCCCGGCGACCATACCCGGCCGGTCTACAAGGATACGCCGCCCGCCATGCGGAAGCTTCGGGAGCTGGCGGCTCTCCTGCTTTCCGGAGACGAGGTGCGGACGACGGCGAAGCTCGCGGAGCTTGAGGAGCCCGAGTACCGGTCGGCCCTTCCCTCGGGCGTCACGGATCTCTTCCGGGCCGAACGGGCCTACGCTCTCCGGGAGTTCCCGGAGGCGGCACGATCCGCGAAAGAAGCCCTGCTCTCCGCCCGGGGAGCCTCGGTGCCCAAGACCGAAGCCCGGGCCCACCGCATCCTGGGACTCTGCGCCCTGGCGCGGGAACGGCCGGAGGAGGCGATCGAATACTTCGAGAACGCCCAGGACATCGCGGCCGCGGCCCGGGACGACTACGAGCGGCTCGTCTGCCGATGGTTCACGGCCATAGCCCTGTTCACCTCCGGCAGGCTCGACAAGGCCCTCAAGCAGACATCCCAGGCCGAAGCCGCCGCGCTCGGCGTATTCCGCCGGGACTGGGAAGCGGCCTGCGTCTTTCTCCGAGCCCGCATCCACATGGAGCTGGGCCGTTACGAGGACGCCCGTGCCGGGTTCGAGGGTGTGCGGGCCATCGCACGCGCCTATGGGTTTGAGGAGGCCGGACGGCGCGCGGAGATATGGGATGCCCGGGCACAGGCCTACGCGGGAAGCCACGCGGAGGCGGAGTCGATCCTGGCCCGCCACGAGGGGGACCCGGAGGCCCGGTTCTTCCGGGCCGAACTCGAGCTGTTCCGGGGGAACCCCGGCAAGACCGCGGAGATCCTGGAAGCCCTGCATCCCTGGGATCATGGGGATTTCGATCCGGCGGAGAGGATCTTCTGGGATTCCGGCTATCGCGGAATAGAGAGGAGGGCCTTCGGATCGGCCTCCGCCCATCCCTACGATTCCGACCTCCTGGCGGCCTACGCCTTCTTCGCCCGAGGGCTGGATCGAAGGGAAGGGACCTGCGCCGTATCCCTGCACCGGATGACCCGGGAGGACAAGCTCGCCGCCGAGCACCCCATGTTCTCCACGTACCTCTTCTTCGGCTTCCTGCTCCTGGAGCGGCTCCCGGACCCTCCCCTGGACAAGGCCACCGTGCTTTCCCGGGCCTTCAAGTACCTGCAGGAACGGGCAGGACGCATCGAGGACGCCGCGGCGGGCTCGGACTTCCTGGAGCGGAACCTCTGGAACCGAAGGCTCGTGGAGGCGGCCCGCAGGTACAAGCTGCTGTGAACGACACGCCCCTTCCCGAAGGCGCCCGGCGCCTGGATGCCGCCGTGTACCATGCGGCGCCCGGCATGACGGGCCATCTCCTTTCGGAGCTCGGGGACTGGGACCGCCAGGACGGCGACCTCGTGCTCCGGCCCGGACCGGTCCTGCCCGCGCGCTGGGTACGCAACCTGTGGCGGAAGCCCTTTCTCCTGGAGTTCTCCTCCCTGGGGGAGGCGGCCGCCAAGCTCCGCTCCATCCAGAGGAACTGGGCGCCCTGTCCCAACCGCCTCTACCGGCGGACCGCACTGCTGGCGGAAAAACTGCCCAGCCTGCCCGCCAAGCCCAAGGCTTTCCCCTTCGACCTGCCCGCGGCGCCCATGGGGGCCTTCACCCTCCTGGACGAAGGCCTCTTGCTGGGGTCCGGGGACTGTTCCAGCCCGTTTCCCAACGGGGAACTCCGGTTCGAGGAGGACACGGAAGGCCCCCCCAGCCGGGCCTACCGAAAACTCTGGGAGGCCCTCGTGCTGGCGGGGAAGAGGCCGGGTCCGGGGGATCGCTGCCTGGACGCCGGCGCGTCCCCCGGGGGCTGGACCTGGGCTCTGGCGGGCCTCGGCGCCTCGGTCCTGGCCGTCGACCGGGCCCCCCTGGAACCCCGGATCGCCGCCCTGGGGGGGGTCGAATACCGGAAGGGCAACGCCTTCACCCTAAGGCCCGAGGACGTCGGACAGGTGGACTGGCTCTTCTCCGACGTGATCTGCTACCCCCCGGTGCTGTACGACTGGGTGGAAAAATGGCTGACCGCAGACGCTGCCCGGAACTACGTCTGCACGATCAAGATGCAGGGCGAGGCCTATGACCGCGAGACCACGGACCGCTTTGCCGCTATCCCCGGGAGCCGGATAGTCCATTTATGGCACAACAAACATGAGCTGACGTGGATGAAGGTGGACGGTGGACGGTAAACAGTAAACGGAAACGAGTCCACCGTGCTGTCAAACGCACCCGCTGAAGCGTGGTCGTGCTCTTAACGCTGCAGCCGCATGTCCGACCACTGCTCACTGCCCACCGTCCGCTTCCTCCCCCCACATCTTCCGGAGGCCCGCGAATACGGCGTCCGCGTCTGCCTCTGTCACCTCCGGCTCCTCGTAGTACGTCACCAGGTGCGGGGGGATTTCGGCCAGGAAGGGAGAGGGTGCGCAGTCCACGGGCTGGGCCTGGCGGCGGCGCTGGCGACAGGCTGAGATGTAGAGCTTCCGGCGGGCCCGGGTGACGGCCACGTAGAAGAGCCTCCGTTCCTCCTCCAGGTTGCCCTCCCCTTCCGCCAGGGCCCTCGCATGGGGCATGATGCCGTCCTCGCAGCCCGCGATGAAGACCACCTCGAACTCCAGGCCCTTCGAGGCGTGGACGGTCATGAGGTTCACCTTGCCGGCGTCCTCCTCCTCGTCCAGGTCGTCCCGGGTGATCAGGGATATGCGGTTGAGCCAGTTGAACAGGGAGGGATCCAGATTGTCGGGATCCTTCTCCCAGGTCTCGATGGATTGAATCAGGCTCTCAACGTTCAGGAATTTCCACTGGGCGGCCTTCTCGCTGTGCTGGTTTTCCGAGACCAGGTAGCCCCAGTAATCGATCCCGTCGACCATCTTCCGGACCTTGGCGGCCAGGTTCCGGTGGCCCAGCATCTCCTCCCGGTACCCCCGCAGGGCGGCCAGGAACTCCAGGGCATCCGCCCGGGTCCGCTCGGGGAACTCGGACTGGCCGTCCAGGGCCAGGGATTCCAGGGCCGCGAACAGGGATCCCGACATCCGCCGGGCGCGTTCCTGCAGGTGCTCCAGGGCGCGCCGGCCCAGGCCGCGGCGCGGCACGTTGAGGATCCGGATGAGATTGACGTCGTCCAGGGGATTGGCGATGACCCGGAGGTAGGAGATCACGTCCTTTATCTCCTTGCGCTGGAAGAAGCTGGTCCCGCCGGAGACCTTGTACGGCACCTTCTCGGCCAGGAGGGCCTCCTCCAGGTGGCGGGTCAGGGCGTTGGTGCGGATCAGGATGCCGATGTCGCTGTAGGGCACCCGCTCGGAGAGGCGCGCCTCCTTGACCGCCCGGGCGATGAATTCCGCCTCGGCGACCTCGTTCTCCGGGGAATAGATCTCGATGGGCGTCCCCCCCGTGCTGGAAGGAGACCAGAGGGCCTTCTCCTTCCGGTTCTCGTTGTTGGCTATGACGGCGTTGGCGGCGTCCAGGATGGTGGAGGTGGATCTGTAGTTCCGTTCGAGCTTGACCTCCTTCCGGTGGGGCCAATCCCTCTCGAACTGGACGAGGTTCTCGTAGTCGGCCCCCCGCCAGGAATATATGGACTGGTCGTCGTCCCCCACCGCGCAGACGTTGTCGTCCGCCAGGAGGCGCATCAGGCGGTACTGGATCCTGGAGGTGTCCTGGAACTCGTCGATCATGATGTACCGATACTGCTCACGGTACCTGTCCAGGGCGTCCGGGAAGGCCTCGAAAATCTCGATGGGCTTGACGATCAGGTCGTCGAAGTCCACGGCGTTGTGGGCTTTCAGGGAAGCCTGGTATTCCTCGTAGACCTTCCCGTACTGGTCCGTCCCGTCCCAGGTTTTCCTGCGGGTCTTCACTTCCGAGAACGCGACCCCCGCGGCGGAGGGATCGAAGAGGTCCATGCGGAATCCCGTTTCCCGGGCGCAGTCCTTGATCAGCTGTGTCCGGTCCGTCTCGTCGTATATGGAGAAGGAGTCCTTCCACCCCAGGCGATGGATCTCCTTCCGCAGGATCTTCACGCCGAAGGCGTGGAAGGTGGAGACCGTGAGACTCTGCAGTTTTTTCCGGGTCAGGGCCTTCACCCTCTCCTCCATCTCCCGGGCGGCCTTGTTCGTGAAGGTCAGGGCCAGGATGGCGGACTGGGGGATGCCCTTTTCCAGCATGTAGGCTATGCGGTAGGTGATGACCCGGGTCTTCCCGGAACCCGCGCCGGCGATGATGAGCACGGGACCCTCCGCGGCGGTGACCGCCGCGTACTGCTCCGGGTCGAGTTCCGCCTGGAAGTCTATCTTCATTTCCGGACGCCTACATCCTCTTGATCAGGAAGGACAGGGCTCCGACTCCCAGGCCCACCACCGCGGAGACCACGATGCCCGCGGCCAGGACCCCCAGGGCGATGTAGAGGGAAGCTTTCCGTTGATGCAACCCCAGGACCCAGGCACCCAAGGCGCCGGTCCAGGCTCCCGTGACGGGAAGGGGGATGGCCACAAACACCAGAAGCCCCCAGTATCCGTACTTTTCGACGGTCCT
>JBFZER010000193.1:0-4893 GCA_041306765.1 Spirochaetota bacterium
CTATACTACGCGAACCAATTCGCACAACCGGAGAAGACCGATATGGCTAGACGTTGCGATATCTGCGGTAAGGGCACCATCTTTGGGCATAACGTGTCCCACGCCAAGAACAGGACCAACCGGGTCTGGAAGCCCAACCTCGTGCAGGTGAAGACGATGATCGAAGGCACCGTCCTTACCGTCAAGGTCTGCACCCGCTGCCTCAAGGCCGGCAAGATCGTCAAATACGTGTGATCTGCCGCCGTCCGGCACGAAAAGCCGCCCTCGGGCGGCTTTTTTTTTGCCCCCGGATCCGGCTTCATCGATCCCGGGCGTAGAAAAGCCCCGGCCGGGAAACCCGGCCGGGGCTTGATGATCTATCGGCGTTGTCGGGACGCCGTCGGGCGGCTTACCAGCGGCCGCGCCCGCCGGGCATCATGCCGCGGCCCATGGGACCCGAGCTTCCGGGGCCGTAGGAGCCCATCATCCCCCGGCCGAAGCCGCCGGCCTGGGAAAGGTCGATCTCCCGCCCGCCGATCGTCAGCTTCACGACGTGGAACATAGCCACGTTCGTGGCATACGGCAGGGGCTGCTCGTAGCCCTCGAGCTTGACCGCGGCGCCCTCCTTGAGGCCGTCCACGAATCCGAAGAGCCGGGAAGGAATGCCCACGTAGTAGGTCTTGTCCTTCACGACCACGGCGGGGTGGGCGTTGACCAGGGACAGCTTGCCCTCGATCTTGGAAAGCTCGGCGGGGGCGGCGGGGGCGGCTACGGCGCCCGGGCCGCGGGAGCCCGGGCCCCAGCCCTGGGCGGATACGGCCGAGGCCGCAACGGCGATGGCCAGCACAACGATAACAGCGCGCTTCATATGGAACTCCTTGTGGTTTGATTTTTCCGATCCTCAAGGATCGGCGCCGGTTTCCTTCCGACACCTTACATATAGCAATCGCCGTGCCAAATCGAGTTTCTGGAAAGATTAAAACAGGATTATCATGATGAACAGGATTATCAAGATTAGAAAATTAAATAATATAATATATGGAATAGAAATATAGGCAAAGCCGAAAAATGGGAATCATGTTAATCCCTAAGAAATTATGATCATCCTGTTCTGGTTTTCCTGCGAAGATCGTTTGATCTAGAACTTTTCTTGTATTCCGTACGATTGTTCCGGGAAGTTTTTCCCCGGCCGCGGGGAAATTATTTCCCGCCCGGGCGCCCGGATTTCGGCCGGGATATTCGGGTCGCCAGCATCCGGAGCCCGGAAGCCCCCAGGAACACGGCGCCCGACAGGACCACCACAACGGCGCCCGAGGGCAGGTCGGTTTCCCAGGAAAGGGCCAGACCGCCCACCGAGAAGAGGGCCGAGAGCAGGGACGCCAGGATCATCATCCCCCGGAGGTTCCGGGCCGCGAAGCCCGCGGTTCCGGAGGGAAGGGTGAGCATGGCGATGACCATCACGATGCCCACGAAGGTCTGGAGCACGACCACCGACACGGCCACGACGGCCAGGGTAACAAGGAACACCGCGTCGGTGCGCACACCCCGGGTACGGGCGAACTCCTCGTCGAAGGCGGAGGCCTCGATCTGGGGGTAGAAGCGCCAGGCCCCGGCCACGACCAGGACGGAAAGGACGGCCATCAAGATCAGGTCCCTGCCCGAGATCAGTAGGATGTTCCCGAAGAGATAGCTCATGGGATCGGCGTAACCCGGGGTCTTGGCGATGAACAGGACACCGATGCTCATCCCCACGGCCCAGATGGCGTTGATGACCGTGTCCTCCCTCTGCTTGGCCTTGAGGGAGACGACGCCGATCAAGCCCGCGGACAGCACCGCGAAGGCCAGGGCCCCGGCAATCGGGGGGAGGCCCGGGGCCAGCCCCTTGGCGGCCAGGAAGAGGGCCAGCCCGATGCCGCCCAGGACCGCGTGGGAGATGGCCCCCGCCAGCCCCGCGATGCGCTTGACGGTGACCACGGATCCCAGCACGCCGAAGAGTACCGAGGACAGGATGCCCGCCAGGAGGGCGTTCCGGACGAAGGGCAGGGAGGGGTCCAGGACGGCGGCCAGGAAGCTCACGTCAGGCCCCCTTCCCGCAGCAATCCTCGGGCGGGATCTCCGTATCGTGGAGGACCTGCAGGGCACCGCCGCCGAAGGTTCCGGGCGCCAGCCCGCGAGCCACGGGCACGGAGGCGTGGCGTACGACGGATCCGGGCCGTCCGTCCCGTTCCCCGACGCAGAGGACCGCGTCCGTCAGGTCGGAAACGAAGAGGGTGTCGTGGGTCACCACCAGGACCGTCGCCTTTCCCTTCAGATCCCCCAGGGCGCGGAAGAGCCGGGTCTCGCTTTCGGCGTCCATGTTGGCCGTGGGCTCGTCCAGCACCAGGAGGCGGGGGCTGGAGGCCAGGGCGCGAGCCACCAGGACCCGGCGCCTCTGCCCGCCGGACAGGGCGGAGTAGGGGCGGTCCCGGAGCTCGAGGACGTCCGCTTGCGCCAGGGCCGCGTCCACGGCCCGGCGATCCTCCGGGCCGTAGCGTCCCCCGCCGCCCCGCAACCGGCCCATCCGCACCACCTCGGCCACGGAGATCGGGAAGGCGGGGTCATAGGCGGCGTTCTGGGGGACATAGCCCAGGGACTCGAGGGCCGTGTGGGGAGGGGCGCCCAGGACCTCGATGCTCCCCGAGGAGGGCGCGGCCAGGCCCAGGAGGAGCCGGAGGATGGTGGTCTTGCCGGATCCGTTCGGGCCGATCAGGGCCGCGAACTCCCCCTCGTGGATATGGAAGGATACGTCGTCGAGGACCGAATCGGTGCCGTAGGCGAAACTTACCCTGTCGAACCGGACGGCCGCAGGCCGTCCGTGAACATGGGTCGAAGGGGCGGGATCCGCTCCGACCCGGTCTTTGCTCTCTTTCATACCGTCACCCATGGTAGACCGTAAGAGACCGGGCCGCAAGCGGGCTTCGCGGTACGGACCTTGTAGCGGGATGCGGATCAGCGCGCCGCAGACCTCAAGGCTTCCCCCATACGCCGGAGGTTCGCGAGCCAGTCCGGGGCCAGGTCGTCGATCTCGACCACCACGCCTCCGATAGCCTTGGCGACGGCGCGGGCCGCGCTTTTTGAGAACTGGGGCTGGACGAAGATCACCTTGGCACCCTCCCGGCGGGCCTTGTCGACAAGGGCCGCCAGGGCTTTCTGGGTGGGCTCCTTGCCGCCCGCCTCCACCGCGACCTGCTCTATCCCGAACTCGTCCAGGAAGTACCCGAAGGCGGGATGGTAGACGAAGGCGGGGGTGCCCCGAAGGGAGGTCAGGCTTTTCGCAAGGTCATCGAAGACGGCGTCGATGTCCTTGACCAGTTCGTCATGGTTGCGCGAGTACTTCGAGGCGTTGCCGGGATCAAGCGCCGCGAGAAGGTCCCGGGCTTTGCGGGCCTGGGCTTTGGACCCCTCCCGGCCGAGCCAGACATGTACGTCCCGGCCCGCCTCGTGTTCTTCCTCCCCATGGCCTTCCCCTTCCTCTGCACGCCCTTCCGCCCCGTGATCCTCGTCGTGGGAGTGCGCCTCCAGGGTCCGGAAGCTCACACCCTCCGTTGTATCGACGATCCGAAGACGGGGGTAGAGGTTCCGTACCTTCGGCAGGAGCCCGTTCTCGAAGTCCACCCCGATGGTCAGCCACGCGGCCGCGGCCCCGAGGTCCGCCATCTGCCGGGGCGTCGGCTCGTAGGAGTGCGGATTTTGTCCCGGTCCGACAAGGACCAGGGAACGGGCGCTCCCCCCGGAAATCCGGTCGACGAAGTACTGTTGAGGCAGGATGCTGACGGCCACCCGGGGAACCTGGGCCGCGGCTGCGGCCGTGCCCAGGATGACGAATGCAAGCGCGGCTGCGGCGCGGGTCCACGCCGGGGCGCAGGGACGCTGTGTTCTCATGGTACCTCCTCAGGATCGTGGCAGGCGCTTGAACATGTTTAAAGTAATACAAAGTAATACCACCGTCAAGAGAATCCGGGCACGTCGGTGTCCTGCCATCTAGCCGGGCCGATTCCCGAGCGAAGTTCCCGAACAACGACTTGATCCGGCGGTAGCGTCCGCGGTTCGCCGGCTAATGTCCGCCGATCTCCAGTTCCAGCCCGTCGTACGCCGGCCGGACGGTGAAGCCCGGGGAGGAAAGGCCCCTGCAAAGAGACTCAAGGTCTCGATGGGAGTGGTCGTGGCAGAGATGGATGATCCAGGCCTCCCGGGCTCCCAGGGCGCGGGCAGCCTTGGCCGCCTCGGAGATCGAGAAATGGGTGGGATGGGGCCGTTCCCGGAGGCCGTCGATCGCCAGGACCTCCGTCCCCGCCAGGAGTCCGAGGCTGGATTCGGGGATCCCGGAGCAGTCGGTCAGGTAGGCGAAGTTCCCGAACCGGAAGCCCAGGATCGGGAGGATTCCATGGAGCAGGGGCACCGGAAGGACGCGGAGACCCCCGATCCGGACCCCTTCCGGGATCATTTCCAGCAGCCGGATCCGGGGCACCCCGCCTCCCCGCTGGGGAGGGTCGAAGGCGTAGGAAAACCGGACGGTCAGCTCGTCCACCGCCTCGCGGTCGGCCCAGACGGCCAGGGGTTTCGTGCCCCGGGTGAGGGGGCGCAGATCGTCGAGTCCATGGACGTGGTCCGCGTGGGCGTGGGTGATGAGGACCGCGTCCAGGCGGTCGATCCCTGCGCGCAGGGCCTGGAGGCGGAACTCGGGACCCGCGTCGACCAGGATCCGCTCCCCCTCGTCCCCCCGGACGAGGAGGGAGGAGCGGTACCGGGCGTCCCGGGGATCCGTGGATCGGCAGACGGGGCAGGAGCAGCCCACGACGGGCACGCCGTGGCTCGTGCCCGTTCCCAGGAACAGGGCCTTCACGCGGGATCGCGCTTGACGTCCACGCCCCGTTC
>JBFZER010000194.1:0-5597 GCA_041306765.1 Spirochaetota bacterium
TCTCGACGTTGTCCCCGAAGATGCCCAGGTACAGCATGTTTCCCAGAAGATGCCCCAGGCTCCCGTGGAGGAACAGGGCGGTCAGGACCGTGAGATAGACCCATACCGGCGTCTCCAGCAAGCCCGGTACCCGGTATGTCCGGCCGGTTGTCGGAGAACGTATAACCTGGTCCCCGGTCCGGATGTCCTGCCCCTGCAGCAATTCCTGGGGGACGGCCCCGAGGGCCCGGGGAATGTTGGGATCCGTTCCGCACTGCTGGAGCAAGACGAAGACGGCGATGTTCAAGGCCAGTAGCAGCCGCGTGACGACCGGAGTGCGGCGGTTTCGGGAATTGTCGTCACCGACCGGGATCATGTATATCCTCCAGGGTGCGGAATTAAAAGGAGCCAGACGGCGTCAAATCGCCGCGGCCCTTGAGTCTATGGTCCAGGTTCCTTACAGCATCCAACGGATCGCCAAGCCCCCGGACCCCATGAAGCTTGTCGAGGGGATCAGGGACATGCCCGCCCCCAGCTCCAGGGCCAGCTCGATCGGGACTTCCTTGAAGCGGTACCGTACCCCGAAGGGTATGTGCAGGCCCAGGAGGAAGTCGGCCCCGAAGCGGGCTTCCACCCCGATTCCCGCGAAGGGGGGGATGTCGTGTCCGGAAATCACGAGCAGCCCCGGGAACCAGAGGACATAGTTACCTTGAAGGGTTACGTTTCCCCCCTCGTTCTGGCCTGCGGCCACGAAGTTCCAGGCGGCCTTGAGCTCCAGGGCCTGGGTTTCCGCTATGTCCAGCTGGACAGTGATGCCCGTGGGCTCTCCCAGGAAGATGCCGAGGGCCCAGTTGGAGGGAGACAGGTCCAGGTCCACATCCAGCTTCCGCTCCTTGGGCGCCCCGAAGGCGGGGGCAAGGAGAAGGGCCGCGGCGGCGAGCGCGAGAATCCAGGTTTTCGATCGGTTCATGGCAATTCCACCTTGTGCCGGTTTCGGGGGATTTCGGACGTTATCAACATACTCATTTTCCTTCAAAACGAAAAGACCGCCTATAGCCGGAAGATATGCCGCGCCAGGTCGGAAAGGCCGTTCCGTATGCCCAGGCCCGCGATCCGGTCTTCCAGTTCCCTGCGGAGGCCCGGGTCGGCGAAGACCTCCCGGGCCTTGTCCACGATATCGGCGGGTTCCGTCAGGTACCAACCCACCTTGTTCGAGGTGACGAATTGGACGTTGCCCTTCTCCTGGTTGCGGACGTAGCACGAGAGGATCAAGGGTTTGCGGAGTGCCAGGGTCTCCATGACCGTGGCGGGGCCGGCCTTGGTGACGACGCAGTCCGCCATGGCCATGAGGTCCGCCATGAAGTCAACGAATCCGTAGATCTTGAGGTCCCGGGCGTCCAGGCGGGTCCGCAGATCCCGGAGCTTCCGCCGGAGCAGCATGTTCTTGCCGCATACCACGGCTATCTGACCCTCGAATCCCCGGGCCAGGGCTTCCCGAACGATGCGGTCCGACCGCGGCAGGCCGTCGCCCCCGCCGGCCAGGAGCAGGAGGGGCCGGTCCGGGTTGAAGCCGTACTTCCGCTTGAGTTCCGGAACGGCTTCCGGCGGCCTCGGCGTTTCGAACTCACGCCGGAGCATCAGGGGGAATACCCGGACCCGTTCCGGAGCGATACCTTCATCCAGGGCCGACTGCCGGGCCCGTTCCGAGAAGACACAGAACTCCTGGTCTTTGACCCCGAACCAGATGGGGGGGACCGAGAAGGGGTCCATGACGACCGTGACCAGGGGGATGGCGGGATCCACCTGCCGGATCGCGTGCCGGGCGGCTTTTTCCAGGATGAAGTGGAGGCATACGACCTTGGTTATGCCGAGCCTGCGGATATGGGAGGCGATATACCCCGAGCAGGCCTGTGCCGTGGTTTCCTGGGAGAGGGAGATCAGGGGGCGAAGCTCCGCGAGCTTGTAAACCAGGAGGTAACCGGGCATGAAGTGGTTGACGGCCAGGGAGTATCCCTGTTCCATGACCAGCCGGTCCAGGACCAGCCGGGGCGGGTATCCGTGCAGCAGGTGGCCCTCGGATTGCCCCGGGAACAGGGTCTCCATCCCCGCCTTGAGGGCCCGGGCTCCGGATATGTGGCCGCCGCCGGTGTTCAGGTACAAGTAGAGAATTCGCTGCATTCCCGGCCCCCCTGCGTCGATTCATCATCCATCGAAACCGTCCCCGGGTCAAGCTCGGGTTGTTTCCGCGGGCGCTTGCATGGTATGTATCCTCTATATGATACGGTTCCTGCTGTTCGATCTCGACAACACCCTCTATCCTTCCTCCTGTCCGATGGAGTCCGAGATCGTGAGCCGGATGAACGAGTACACGGCCCGATTCCTGAACCTCTCCGTAGAGGAAGCCCTGGACCGGAGGCGGGCCGAGATGCCCCGACACGGGACCACCCTGGAGTGGCTCATGTCCGAGTACGGGTTCGACGATCCGGAAGGCTACCTGGCCGCGGTCCATCCCGAGGGCGAGGAGGCGTCCATCGAAGCGGATCCCGCCCTGGGCGACTTCCTCCGGTCCCTGCCGTATCCCAAGGCCGTTTTCACCAACTCCACCAAGGAACACGCGGATCGGGTCCTGGGGAAGCTCGGGTTCCCGGAGGTCTTCCAGCGGGTGTTCGACATCCGTTTCAATCACCTGAAGGGCAAGCCCCATCCCGCGGCGGGTCTGCGGGTCTGCTCAGCCCTGGGGGTCAAGCCATCGGAGACCGTGCTGGTGGACGACCTTCCCCGGTACGTCCGGGGGTACGTGGAGTGCGGGGGCAACGGCATCCTGCTGGACGACCGCAACCGGCATCCGGACTGCGACGGCCTGCGGATCGCCAGCCTGTACGAACTCGCGCCCCTCCTGGCGGAGGGCCGGCTCGGAACCGCCGGGCCCCTCGAGCCGGAATCTTGACGAACCCGTTCCGGATGTCAAGAAACCGCTAGCCGAACCGCCGATGTCGTGGAATAATGAGGTGCATACCCATCCCGGAGGTTTCGGCATGACCCAGGATTCCGATGGACCGTCAGCGGGCACTTCCTCCGCGGAGCTAGCCGCCGCGCGACTCAAGGATCTCCGGACCCGGTACCGGGCCCTGGCCGACCACGTCTGGTCCCTGTCCATAGAATCGGACCTGACGACGGATTTCTTCCAGGAGAACCTGGCCGCGAATTCCGAGAATCTCAAGGCCTTCCGGGCCATCGAGTCGGATCTCGAATCCCTCGACGGGGGAATCTCCGGAATCTCCGGCGCCGCGGGGGAGGCCGATTCCCGGCTGCAGTCCGCGGACGCCTCGGTGGCAAGCGCCCGGGAGGCCATGGAGGCGGGGGCCGGGGCGCTGTCGGACATGGATTCCCGGTTCGACCTGTTTATTTCCGTGTTCCGGCGGGTGGCCGAGAGCGCGGACCGGATCGAGGAAGCCCTCCGGTCCATCGAGGAAATTTCGGAGTTGACCAACCTGCTCGCCCTGAACGCGGCCATCGAGGCGGCTCGGGCGGGGGTCCACGGCAAGGGCTTCAAGGTAGTGGCGACGGAGGTGAAATCCCTGGCCGCCAAGAGCCGCGCCCTTACGGACACGGCCGCGTCCCTCCTCAAGGAGCTCCGGGGCGGGATGGGGAACGCGGATGAGGGACTGGCCGCGATATCCCGGGGCAAGTCCGAACTGACCCGCCGCGTGGGGCATGCCCGGGAGGAGTTGGACGCGGGAGCCGCCGCAGTTTCGGGGGCGGCGGCCAACATGCGGGCCATCCGGGAAGCCCTGAGCGGGCAGACCGAGAGTTCCGGCCGCATCGCCCGGTCCATGACCGCCCTTTCCGAGGCGGCCCGCCTGCTGAACGACAACTCCGCCCTGGTTCGCGGAAACCTGGAGCGCGAAAAAGCCTCCTCCGGCGCGGTCCAGACCGCTGCGGGGGTGCTCAAGGCCGAGATAAATCAGCTTGCCGCCTCCTTCTCCGTGCTGTTCGGCTCCCAGGCCTGCGGAGAGACGGTTTCGATCGCCCACGACGTGAGTTATCCGCCCTGGGTGCATATCCAGGGCGGCCAGTCCGCGGGGAAGGCCATCGAGACGGCCCGCAAGGCCCTGGATGCCGCGGGCCTGGTACCGGAATTCCACCCCGGACAGTTCTTCGAAGCCCTGTCGGATCTCCTGGCCGGCAAGGTGCGCGTGGTCGCAAACGTGGGCTGGCCCAACCAGGGCCTTGCGGACAAGCCCGTCATACCGACCCTTCCCTTCGGAGCCTTCCGGCCCGCCGTCTTCGCCCACGAATCCCGTGCGGCCTCCCTCCGGGGCCTCGGGGACCTGGCGGGACTCAGGGTGGCGGCCCAGGAGGGATCCTACGTCCTGGACTGCCTGCGGGGGACGGGCTGCGAGGTGGTGGTCACCGCGAACGACCTGGAATCCTTCGCCGCGATCATCTGGGAGCGCGTGGACTGCGCGATCACCGAACGCCTGGTGGGCGCCTTCCTGTCGGAGCACTATTTTTCCGGGACCATGGAAGCCTGCTTCGAGACGGGTCATGAACTTTCGGTGGTCTACCTTCTGGCCCGGGGCGACGAAGCCCTGCGGGACGCCATCGACGCCGGCCTGCGTGCCATCGCCTCCCCTCCGGGGCGGGCGGGAGCGCAGTGAGCCCCTTCTCCCCTCCGATGTCCCTGAAGGAAAGAGGCCCGGGGCGCTATGACCTGGCCGTGCATCCCCTTGTGCGCGCCGCCCAGGCAGCGTCGGCCGCCGCCTTCCTGGCGGGAACCCTGGTCTCCGGAGATCCGTTCTGGCTGGCCGGAACCGCGGTCTGCCTGCTGGCCGCCCTCTCCGAGGACCGCTGGATCCTGGATGCCGGCCCGAGGCTGATTCGGCGGAGGTACGGGTTGCTTCCCCTGCCGCGGACCTTCGAGTTCCGCTGGGACGAGATAGAGGCCGTATTCCTGGAGACCCTGGACCGGCCCTCGGAGGAGGACCGGTCCGCCGACCCGGACAGCCTGCGCTCCCTCTATCCCCGGCTGGTCGGAAAGGGCCGGCGGGGGTGGGCATCCTGGGGCTTCGTCCTCGCCGACCGGCGGGATCTCGCAGTGCGGGCGGAACCGCCAGCGCGCGGGGATTCCGTGAGCGCCCAGGCGGCCCGGGTAGCCGAGATCCTGGGGACCCCGCTCCGGAAGCGCTGAGGACCATTCCGGCTTGACCTCCGGACGGTTCGCGTTTACTCTGGAACGACACGACAATAATCAACGCACGCCGCGGCCCCGGCCGATGCCGCGTTCCAGGAGGACTCCCCATGCCCGAGAACAAAGTGCTCATCAACCTCTCCAACCGCCACCTCCACATCTGCCGGGAGGACGTCGAAATCCTGTTCGGCAAGGGCCACCAGTTGACCAGGATGAAGGACCTCCTCCAGCCCGGTCAGTTCGCCTGCGAGGAGACGGTCACGATCAAGGGACCCAAGGGTTCCTTCGAGGGCGTCCGGATCCTGGGGCCCGAGCGCAAGGAGACCCAGTGCGAGGTCATGGCCAGCGACGCCTTCCGCCTGGGCCTGCGGGAACTGCCCTGCCGCGAATCCGGCCAGCTGGACGGGAGCGCATCCTTCGAGATCGT
>JBFZER010000195.1:0-7671 GCA_041306765.1 Spirochaetota bacterium
CTCCCCTCCCCTCCTGTAGTGTCCGAGGAGCAGCCAGCCCGCCCTCTCCTCTCCATCCTCAAAGGCCCGTTCCAGGGCGGCGCGGCCCTTGCTCGGCTCCAGCCTGAGCCAGAGCGACCCCAGGGCCGTCCTGTCGCAGCCCCGGGCTTCCGCGGGATTGGAATGCATCCGGCCGCATTCCGCGGCCACCGCAGCCAGGGACTCCAGATCCGCCGCGTTGTGCGCAAGGACGGCATCCATCAGGGGATGGAACCCCCGCCTCGAGTACTCGAGCCATATCTCCGGGATCCGGGCGCCGGGTACGTCCAGGGCGCGGCTCCGTCCGAGCAGCAGGGTTTCCAGGGTCCCCAGGGAACAGTCCGGGAACCGCTTCCGCCAGAGCCTTCGGGCCGCGGGAAGGAAATCCGCATGGGCATATCGGGGCCATTCCCTCCGGTTCAGCACGCAGCGGGTGCGCAGGAGGGGTTCGTCGAAGGCGCGGCCGTTATAGGATGCCAGCACCGTTCCGGGACCCAGTTCGCCCAGCACCGCGTCCAGGAACGCGCCTTCCCCGGGGTAGTCGGTGAGCAGGAACTGGCGGATCTCGAAACCCTCCGCCGAGTCCCCGGAGGCGACCCGCCCGAGGCCCGCCAGAAATGCGACCGTCCCGGCTCCGCCGGATAGGCCCGTCGTCTCCAGGTCCAGGAAAAGAAGGCGGGGCGCCGGGAAGAGCCGGAGTTCCGGGCCGTCCGCCAGGTGACCCCATTCTTGTCCGAGGGCGTTACGGCCCTGGGGCCGGAATAGGTACGGCCGCAGGTCCAGGACTTCCGGGAGCGGATTGCCCCGGCGAACGACCCGGGACAGGACGAAGGGCGCCGTCCGTGTCCAGCCGGCCAGCTGTCCGGAAGGCGCAGCCTCGGCCGTACCGCGGTCCTGCCCCCGGGGCTCCGGACCCGGCGGAGGCTCCCGGGCGATGCGGGAGAGATCCCTCGCCCGGGCAAGCCGGGATCTCAGGGTCCCCGCCATATTCTACGAGGAAACCGCGGCCAGGAGACGTTTCACGCCGGCCTTTACCTCGCGTCCGTCCAGGGCCGTCCTCCCGTCCGAAAAATCGACCCCGATGCAGGAGGGGCAGCCGCCCGTACAGGTACAGAGCTCGACGGCATCGAGAGCCGCCTTGAAAACCGTCGGCAGGAGCTCCCGTAGCGCCTCGGCTAGTCCCGTGCCTCCGGGGTATTGGTCGTACAGGTACAGGGCGGGAACCCCGAAGTGGTCGTCCCGCACCCGTTCGGCCCCCCCGATGTCCCGGGGATCGCACATGAGGAACGCCGGGGCGATCCGCCGTACAAGGTAGGAGGTTCCGGAAAGGACGGCGGCCCGGAACGCCACGTCCGCTCCCCCGAGCTCCGCTCCCGCGGAACCCTCCGGCGGGAACAGGACCGCCAGACTCCGGGTCTGCATCTCCTCGGGAGGGAGACGGATATCCCCGTAGCCGACGTTCTCGTGGGAGTGGAACCGGAGTTTCTTGAACTTCTCCGCCTCCGACCGGACCAGGATGTCCGTCAGGACCCAGGCGGCGCTCCCCGAATCTCCCCGGGCGTCCTCGGACAGCACCTTGATGTCCGTCTTGACTACGGCATCCGTGTAGTAGTTGACCTCCCGTTCCTCCACCTTGCACAGGCGGTTCTCCAGGTCCAGCTTGAGCACGACGTATTGACGGCCCCGGTGTATGTACACCGCGTCGTCGTAGATCAGCTCCTTGGCGCTGGGCCGGTCCATCTCGCCGATCACCCGGTTCCGCCCCTCCGTGGCGTCCACGATCACGACGTTGTCCGACGCAGCGGAGCGGAGGGAAACCGCCTCGCTGGGATAGCCTTGGGACGACCAGTGCCAGCGGCCGCCGGCCTTCCGGACGATGCCGTCCTCGGCCAGGAACGCCAGGGCTTCCCCGGCATCCTGTCCGAAGGACTCCCCTTCCTCGAAGGGCAGCTCGAAGGCGGCGCATTTCACGTGATCCGCATAAATGTACGGGTTGGCGGGGTCCACGCGCCCCGATTCCGGGGAGACTCCGAGGAAGTACTCCGGGTGAGAGATGATGTACTGGTCCAGGGGGCTGGAGGAGGCTACGAAAAAGGCCGCGGAAAGGCCCGCCCGGCGTCCCGCCCTCCCGGACTGCTGCCAGAAGCTCGCGAAGCTCCCGGGAAATCCCGCTATGATGGCGGCGTCCAGTCCGCCGATATCGATCCCCAGCTCCAGGGCGTTGGTGGAAACGACCCCGTGGACGGTGCCGGCCCGGAGCCCCCGCTCGATGGCCCTCCGTTCCGAGGGCAGGAGCCCCGACCGGTAGGGTTCCACGACGATCCCCGAGTTGTCGGTGTAGATGTTCCGCAGTTCCTGGTTGATGTACCCGGCGATCAGCTCCACCCGGACTCGGGATCGGGCGAAAAGGATCGTCTTGACCCCGGCGCGAAGGAGCTTGACGGCCAGCTTCTGGGATTCCGTTGCCGTGCTCTTCCGGATCCCCTGGACGGGGTCCACCAGGGGTGGATTGTAGAGCACCACGAGCTTCTCCGCCCGGGGGGCCCCGTTTTCCGTGACCGCCTCGACGGGCTCCTCCACCAGGAGTTCCGCCAGCTCCCGGGGGTTCCCGATCGTGGCGGAGCAGAGGATGAACGAGGGCTTCGACCCGTAGAACGCCGCGATCCGCTTGAGCCTCCGGATCACGTTGGCGACATGGCTGCCGAAGATCCCCCGGTACCCGTGCATCTCGTCCACGACCACGTACCGGAGGCCCGAGAAGAACCGCGACCACTTGGCATGGTTGGGCAGTACGCCGGAATGGAGCATGTCGGGATTCGTGATGACGATGCGCCCCGTATCCCGTGCGGATATCCGCACAGAACTCGGCGTGTCCCCGTCGTAGGTGGCTATCTTGACGGGCAGGTTTCCGCCCAGGGCCACCTCGTTCAGTTCGGCCTGTTGGTCCTGGGAAAGGGCCTTGGTCGGGAACAGGTACAGGGCCCGCGCCGCGGGGTCTTCCAGAAGGGCCTGAACAACCGGGAGGTTGTAGCAGAGTGTCTTGCCGCTTGCCGTGGGGGTCACGACGACGAAATTGCGGCCCGAGCGCGCCAAGTCCCAGGAGGCGCGCTGGTGGGTATAGAGGCGCTCGATTCCCCTGCGCGCCAAGGCTTCCGCCAGGCGGCTGTCGAGGCCCGGAGGCAGGGAAGCATAGGAGCCGGGGGCTTCGGGAAGCCGCTCGACCCGCGCGACGCAGGGAGCGATGTCGGGATCCTCGAGGATTCTCTCGAATACCCGGATGGCGGGATCGGGATTCATGATTTATACTACCATACGAAGGGTTCGATAGTAACGGAATCCGGATATGGAAAGGAGTCCATCGTGTCCAAGGTATTGTCCATCGTATTGGGAGGCGGGAAGGGAACTCGGCTGTATCCTCTCACGAAGGACCGCTCCAAGCCGGCCGTGCCGTTCGGAGGCAAATACCGGATCGTGGACATACCCATATCCAACTGCATAAACGCAGGGTTCAAGCAGATCTACGTGCTGACCCAGTTCAATTCCGCGTCCCTCCACCTCCACGTCGCCAGGACGTACATGTTCGACGATTTCTCCGAGGGGTTCGTGGAGATCATGGCGGCCGAGCAGACCCTCACCCACTCGGGATGGTACGAGGGCACCGCGGACGCGGTGCGCAAGAACTTCATCCATTTCCGCACCCAGAATCCCACGCATTATCTCATCGTATCCGGGGACCAGCTCTACCGCATGGACCTGGACGACATGTACCGCAAGCACGTCGAGTCGGGCTGCGGGCTCACGATCGCCTGCACCACCGTGACCCGGGAGGCGGCCTCCGCCCTGGGGATCATGAAGGTGGACAAGAATCACAGGATCGTCGAATTCCAGGAAAAGCCGGGTCCGGTGAAGGATATCTCGGACTACAGGATACCCCGGGAACTCATGGAGGACCGCCGGTCCGGGGGCAAGGACTTCCTGGGATCCATGGGGATCTACATCTTCGACGCCAGCCTGATGGAATCCAGCCTGGACAACGACCTCTTGGACTTCGGCAAGGAGGTCATACCCAAGGTTCTCTCCGAAACCCCGGTGAACGCCTATATCTTCAACGGCTACTGGGAGGACATCGGCACGATCCGGAATTTCTACGACGCCAATCTGGATCTTACCGAGATCAATCCCCCGTTCAACTTCTACGAGGAGCAGAAGCCGATCTTCACCCACCGGCGCAACCTCCCCGCCTCCAAGATCAACTACTGCACCCTGGACCGCACCCTGACGGCGGACGGCTGCATCATCACGAACGCCAGCCTGTCCCGCTCCATCGTCGGCATCCGGACCATCATCGAGACCGGGGCCAACCTGGACGGGACCATCTGCATGGGTGCGGACTACTACGAATCCGACGAACAGAAGGCGGAAAATGCCCGGAAGGGCATCCCGAACATCGGCATCGGCCACGGATGCATCCTGAAGGGCGTCATCGTGGACAAGAACGCCCGGATCGGGGAGAACTGCAGAATAGGCATCGATTCGGGGGAGCGGAAGGACGGCGAATACCAGGCATGGTACGTGGTGGAAGGGGTCATCGTGATTCCCAAGAACGCCGTCATCCCCCCGGGAACCGTGATCTAGCCTTCCGGCCATGACCGGATCCGTCTGTGCCCTCCTCGTGGTGGATCTCCAGCGGTACTACCTCGATCCGGCCTCCTCCTTCCGGGCCTGGACGCAAGCCCGCGCGCCCGGGGCCCTGGCCTATATCGAAGAGCGGGTCCGGACATCGGTGGTGCCGGCGGTCCTGAGTCTGAAGGCCCTCTTCGCTGCCCGGAACTGGCCCGTGGCCTACCTCAGGCTCTGCGGAAGCCTTCCGGACCGGTCCGACCTCCACAGGATATTCCGCGAGGCTCATCTCCGGGCCGCGTCGGAGGGCTTTCGGGATCTCTACCCCCTGGCGGACGATCCGCTCTCCGATATCCTTCCCGAAACCGCTCCCGCTGCCGGGGACGCGGTCTTCGTCAAGACGACCTTCAGCGGCTTCGCCTCCGGGGGCCTGGCCGCCTGGCTCGAGGAGGTTCGGCCCCGGTCCATCGCCTTCACGGGCCTGGCAACCAGCCAGTGCGTGGATACCACGGCCCGGGACGCCTCGGACCGGGGCTACGGGGTGATCCACATCGAGGACGCCCAGGCGGATTACGGCCCGGAGGAGCATTACGCCTCCCTCTTCGCCTCCCGGGGGGTCTGCGGAGGAACGATCCTGTCCACCGCGGAGTTCTGCCGGGACCCGGAGCGATCCGTCCGTTCGTCCCTGGACTTTGACCCTGGATGATCTACCCGGTGCGGCCCCGGGCGTCGTCCGCGGGTCCGCTCTATCCGGCTTCTCGGCTCAGCACACGCATCCGAACCGCTCGATGGCGAACATGGTGTCATGGTCCGCCCGGAGGGCGACGATCCGGACCAGATGGTTCTTCTCCTCCCGCTCCAGCTCTTCAAGGATTTTCCGGACGGCCTTGTCCCGGGCCTGTCGTGCGAGTTCGCCGTAGAGCAGGATCGAGCTGCGCTCGGCCCGGATCGCGACGGCATAGACGTCCTCCACGGTCCCGGGGGCCTGCCCGTCCGGAACCGCTCCCCGGGCGGATTCGAAGAGCCCCCCCCGGACCACCGCGTCCATGTAATCGCTCACTTCCGCGGATGTGAACAGTTCCGCGGAACCTTTTTTCGCCGTCTTTTCCCGCAGCTGGCGGAAGGTGGAGGCATGCTTTGCCTCCTCGGCCGCCAATCCTTCCAAAAAACCTTTTTCCGGACCCCCCGCGAACATCCGGGCCGCGTTCGAGTAAAAGGCGGCCCCTTCCTCTTCCGACCGGATCGCGAAATCGAGCACGCTCACCTGGGTTTGAGGCATTACCGGGCACCTCCCCTATCAGGAAAGCGTCGCGATAAAAACCGATTACGTCAATGAATTTGATGATAAAACAGCCGGCGCGGTTTCTAACGGATCCTCAGGAATACCGGAGCCTGGGGCGGGGATCCCCTCAATATTCCGGCCGCGACATACCAGATCCCCGCCTCGAGCCACTGGCCGAAGGAAGCATCCACCCCCAGTTCGCCCACATTGGAATGCCGTTCCTCGCCGCTCGAATCGAAGAGGACTACCAGGATCCTGTCCGGACCGTTCGGGATCAGGGAAAAGACGCGGTTGCCCGGTTCCGTGACCTCGTATCGGAACACCGTGAACCGGGAGTCGGGAGACGGAACGGCATCGGGCACGTAGGGACGCCAGGCGGGGCGGAAGGGAAGTCCGGGCTCCGAGTATTTCTCGAGGCGGGCGGAGATCCGCTCCGCGATCGCCGGATCCGGACGGACCGGAGCCTCGAGATCCAAGCCTGGGTATTCCGCCCCGCCGTTCCCGTACAGGTGGAGGATTCCGTCCCGCAGGCGTACATAGAGCCGGCCCGGCGCCGCGTACAGGCCGTCCGCCCAGCCCGGGAACGGAACGCGTTCCCGGAGATCTCCGGCTCCGGAATCCCAGGCCTCCAGGCCCCGGGGACCCGCCAGGAAAAGCCGGCCCTCCTCCACGGCTAGCCGGGGTATGAACCGCGAGGTTCCCGCAACGGCCGTTCCGCCGCCCCCCGCGGCTCCCGCGGTCCAGACGGGAACTCCGTCCGAAACGCCGAACGATCCCAGGCTGCCGTCCGGACCGGCTACATACCACCGCTCCCCGTCGCAGGCGACCGCCGAATCCTTTCCCGCGGGCACCGAGTAGAGTTCCTCGCCCGTCAGGGCGTCGTGGATCCGCAAATAGCCTTCCCGGTCCTGGAAGGCAAGCTTGCGCCGGACGGTCCGCAGGAGAGCGGAGTCCGAGAGCGGCCGGTCCAGGCTCCACAGGAACTCCAGGCCCGGCAGCTTCAGGGCCGTCAATCCGGACGCCTTGGGAACCGCCAGGACGGTTCCGGCCACGGCGGGCTTTCCGGCCAGGGCCGTCCCCAGATCGAGAACGGACCGGACCGTCCCGTCGGATGCGGACAGCACGGCTATCCTGCCGGCCGAGGAGGCGCACACGACGCTGCCGCTCACGCCCGATATCCAGTCCGGAACGAAGCCCGGGGAGGATGCCCACGCCTCGGGATCCGGGCGGAGGGCGGAACCGGAACCGGGAGGCAGGGGGAAGGCCCGCACCGTCCCGCTTTCATCCGCGACATAGGCGAAGGCTGTGTCCGCCGTCATCGCCGTGAACCCGGACCCGCCCGCGGCCTGTCTCCAGGGGAGGAAGTACGGGTATTCCCCGGAAACGGTGAAAAGCCTGCCGGCGCCGTCCAGGACAAGAAGGTCGGCTCCGATCGCCAGCAGGTCCCGGAAACCCGCGCCGTTTCCGAGCGTCAGGTCCCTGCGTTCATCCAGGCGCTCCGGTCCCCTCGAGGGAAACCACCCGGATGAGTCCGAAAACTCCGGCCGCTCCACCGCGGATTCCGGCCCCTCCCGCGGTTCCGCTCCGCCGGGTCCGCCTCCCCGGCCGCAGGACGAGCCCAGGACCAGGACAGCGATCAGGAAGGCCGCTATGTCCGCCGCAAACCTGCGCCCGGGACAATGCGGACTCATCGGGCCGTCTCCCGCGCCGCGTAGACATCGACGGCCCGCCGGACCGCATCCAGGTCGAGA
>JBFZER010000196.1:0-3615 GCA_041306765.1 Spirochaetota bacterium
TACTGCGCCCGGCTCAACACCATCGTCCATTTCCTGGGGAAGATACCCTACGGCGACCTCACCCCCGAACCCATCGAGCTGCCCCCACGGCAGGAGGGCGGGGGCTACCAGCGTCATCCCATCGAGGGCCTCAAGTGGATCCCCCGGGTCTTCCCCGAGCCGACGGGCAAGGGCGGGAAGGGGGCGAAGGGCGGCAAGGGCTCGAAGCCGGGCAAGGCCGCCAAGGCCGATAAGAAGGATATGGGCGGGAAGAAGGACAAGGGCGGCAAGAAGGCCAAATCCGAAAAGTCCGACAAGCCAGCTCCGGACGGCGGCGCCTAACCGTCACAAGCTTCGTACCACCCGGGTCCGCTTGCCTCCGGGGCTCGAAGCGTTATACTTGAACCATGAGCAAGAACATTTCGTTCTTTTTCGACTACGCGGACGGGGAGTTCGACGGGGAATCCTTCAACGGTCCGTCCCTGATGGCCACCCTGGACAGCCTCACGGCCCAGGCCGCGGCCGGCAAGGAGACCTGGGAGGGCTACAGCGCCTGGAGCGTGGCCATCCATGTCGCCTACTACAAATACTACTTCGTTCGCGCCATCCGGGGGCAGGAGAAAGCCGGTGTCTTCCCGTACTCCAAGGACCAGCACGGTTTCGGGGATCCCCCGGAGGTAACCGCGGAGGCCTGGGCGGAGATGCGGGCCTATCTCCGGAAGATCCACCGGGCCGTCATGGACGCCCTGGTGGAACTGGGGCCCGAGCGTTTCGCGGAGACCATGCCCCGCTGGGACATACCCTACGGGAAGGCGGTCGCGTGGCTCCTCGGCCACGACGCGTACCACGCGGCCCAGATCCGCAGCATGGGCGTCCCGGGGCTTAAGGAGAAGCGCAGCGTCTGAGACTCGCCAGCGGGCCGGGAAGTCGCCGCGACAATCCCGCTGCTTCTCGCAAGGAGCATCCGTGAAGCGGTACGACGTGATCCTGATCGGTACCGGACAGGCGACGGGAACCATCCTCCCGAAGCTATCGGAGATGGGCAAAAAGATCGCCGTGGTCGAGGGCGGCCGGGTCGGGGGCACCTGCGTGAACTGGGGCTGCACCCCCACGAAGACCCTCGTGGCCTCCGCCCGGGTCGCCCGAGCGGTCCGGGACGCGGAGCGGTTCGGTATCCAAGCCGGGGAACCTCGGATCGACTACGGCCGGGTAATGGAGAGGGTGAACGAGATCCGCCGCGGCTCCAGCGACGGGTTCCGGGCCTGGCTCGAGAAGGTCACAGATTTCTACCCCGGCTGGGGAAGCTTCGAGGATGCCCATACCGTGCGGATCGGGGATGCCCGGATACGGGGTGATGAGATCCTGATCCATACGGGCACCCTGTCCCGGAAGCCGGACCTGCCCGGCATCGACTCGGTTCCCTGGCTGGACAATCGCGGACTCCTGGACCTGGCGGAGCTTCCGGAGCACCTGCTCATCCTGGGAGGCTCCTACATCGGGATGGAGTTCGCCCAGGCCTACCGCGCCCTGGGAAGCCGGGTGAGCGTCCTGGAATTCTCGGACCGCCTGGTTCCCCGGGAGGACCCGGATTTCAGCGCCGTCCTGCGGGAACTCCTGGCGGCCGAGGGGGTGGAAATCCTCCTTGATTCCCGGGCCGAATCCGTCCGCCCCGGCGCCCGGGGCGGGATCGAGCTTGAGTACCTCAAGGACGGTATGCGGGCTGTGCTGTCCGGCAGCCACCTGCTCGCGGCGGTGGGACGGAGGCCGAACACGGACGGCCTCGACCTGGAAAAGGCCGGGGTGCTCCGCGACGACCGGGGCTACATCGCGGTGGACGACCGATGCAGGACCGGCGTGCCCCACATCTTCGCCCTGGGGGACGTGAACGGCCGGGGGGCCTTCACCCATACCTCCGTCCACGACGGCCAGGTCTACCTATCCGTCCTGGAGGGCGGGAACCGAAGTCTCCGGGACCGGGTGCCCGTCTACTCCTTGTATACGGATCCTCCCCTGGCCCGGGTCGGGGCATCCGAGACGGACCTGAAGAGCCGCGGCAAGGGATACCGGCGGGCCGTCCTCCGTATGTCCGAGGTCCCCCGGGCCCGGGAGAAGGGCGAGACCCGGGGCTTCGCGAAGATCCTGGTGGACGAGGGGGATGACCGCATCCTGGGCGCGGGCATCCTCGGGGTGGGCGGCGACGAGGCGATCGGCATGCTCGCCCTGGCCATCCGGTCGGGACTGCCGTATTCGGCCCTCACGGACACGGTCCTGCCCCATCCCACCCTGTCGGAGATGATTCCCTGGATGTTCGATAACCTGGAGGCCGTCGAACCCTGAACGGCGACGCCCGGCTCGGGGAGGACAATCCTCTCGTCCTTGCCGTCTACATCCAGGTGAGCCCGCCCCCCTCGATGCCCACGACCACCGTGGAGATCGGGACGGTGCGGGACGCCGAAGCCGCCGCTTCCTGGACCAGCCGCGAAAGGCCTCCGCAGCAGGGTACCTCCATGATCGCCACCGTGACGGAGGCTACTTCGGACTCGTCGATCAGGGCCCGGATCTTGTCCAGGTAGACCTCCCGTCCGTGGTCCAGCTTGGGGCAGGCGATCACGAGGCGGCGCCCGGCCAGCAGGGCCTGGTGGAAGGCACCGCAGGCGAAGGCCGTGCAGTCCGCCGCGATCAGGAGGTCCGCGCCCCGGAAGTACGGCGCCCGGGGGTTCACCAGGTAGAGCTGGACGGGCCATTGCTCCAATCGGGAGGCGAGTCCTCCGGAGACGCCCGCCCGGGACGGGCTGACCGCGGGCGTTGGACGGGCAGAGGCCGAGGCGCCGACAGCCGCCGAG
The DNA here is from genome assembly GCA_041306765.1 of Spirochaetota bacterium. Lineage (GTDB taxonomy): Bacteria > Spirochaetota > Spirochaetia > Treponematales > UBA12059 > JAAYUR01. Next base: position 2,823 of record JBFZER010000196.1, read on the forward strand.
AAGGATCGGGCCGCGGAGCCCGGACAGCCGCAGGGCGCGGGCTCCGGCTCGGGAGTGGACAGACCTTTTTCCGCGAGAACCGCCCGGGCCTGTGCCAGCCAGGTGTCCTGGCCGTGACTGCGCAGATGGTCCAGGTGGGCGGCGACGGTGTTCATCCCCTTGGGCAGGATGTTCTCGATGACCCGGCGCTCGTCGTACTCCTCCACCTCCCGCTCCACGGTCCGCAGGGCTCCCCGGGGGCACTCCCCGATGCAGGCCCCCAGGCCGTCGCAGAGGCTCTCTCCCACCAGCCGGGCCTTGCCGTCGATGATCCGCAGGGCCCCCTCGTGGCAGCCCCCGGCGCACAGGCCGCAGCCGTCGCACTTGTCCTCGTCGATCTCGATCACCGCTCGCTTCGCCACGCTCGTCTCCTTGATTTGAGGTAAAAAGGAACCAAAATACCTGTAAAATCGATCCGGATCCGTCGCCGGGGGCCGCCCGCTATCGCGGACCGCTCCGCGCGGCCGATGCTGCCGGCGCCGCCTTCCGTGCGCCCTCCCGCGCCCGATCCGGTTTCGCCCCGGCGCCCCGGGAACCCGCCGCGCCCCGGCCACCCACCGTCGAGCCGCCCGCCTTTTTCCCGCCGCCGGTCCCGGGGCCGGAGAGGAACCGGGGGACCCCGTCCCGGACGACATCGGCGATCGTGCGCCGCCCCAGGTAGGCCACCAGGCTCTCGGCCTGGTGCGCGACCTCGTGTCCGAAGATGCAGGCGGAGGGGTCGCAGTGGTCCGGGCTGAAGGGGCAGAAGTCCCCG
>JBFZER010000197.1:0-13327 GCA_041306765.1 Spirochaetota bacterium
CGTCGTCCACCAGGATCTTGAGGGTCCGGGTCCTGCCGTAGCCGAACCAGTCGTGGGCAGCGACGAGGCCCACGGTGTTCGCGACACCCCCGGCCTTCATCGCCTCCCGGAAGGGCACGGCCCGGGAACGGTCCTCGTAATCCCGGGGAGCCCGGAGGAGGAGGTCCGCGACGGTGTAGATCCCCAGTCGCGCCAGCCGGGCGCTGGCCGAGGGACCCGCGCCCTTCAGGGACGATACGCTCTGGGTCAGTTCCCGGAGGTACACGGCGGTTCCCGTCCGAGGAGGATCAAAGGTCCGCGGCCTTCCGGAGCCAGCGGTAGAACTCCAGGCCCGATACGGAGTCGAAGGGGCGGAAGCTCCGGCCGTCGGGCAGGTCCATGATCTCCCGTTCCACGCAGCCCAGGACCGCGTCGAACCAGGGAGCTTCCAGGGGCACGTCCGGGACCGGGCTGGCGGGATTGGGGCGTGCCCGGTAGCGGTCCGAATACCGGGAAAGCAGGGCACGGTCGTTCCTTCGGTTGGCGGCCAGCCGCCAGAGGAGGAAGGCCGCGTCCCCCCTGCGGGCGGGGGAGGCGCCCGGAGCCGCGGGATCGAGGTAGAAGCCTCCGGCCCGGAGGCGCTCGTACAGGACGCCGGGGGCCCAGGTCTTGCCCCCGGTCAGGAAGTCGACCAGGGGGCTTTCGGCCTGGACCAGGGCGGCCAGGTCCTGGAGGGACGCCGGCCGTTCCGAGAGCAGGGCGGCCGATCCGGCGGCCGGGGCCGCGGAGTCCCGCAGGGCCAGGGCCCGGCGCCTCTCGGCGCCGTAGGCGCGCTCGTAGGGTTCCGGGAGGAAGGGCAGGGAGGCGTCGAACTCGGCCAGGGCTTCGGCATACCGGCCCTCCGCCAGGAGGATCCGCCCCAGCTCGGCCCGCAGGCGGACCCGGGTTTCCGCGGTCTTGAGGGCCGCCTCCGCCAGGGCCATCCGCTTGTCGGGGTTTCGCTCCAGTCGGACCTCCAGGACCCGGGCGACCTCGTCCGCGGGGTTGTGGGATAGGGCCGTCCGCAGTTCCCGCTCCGCCGCCGCGCGGTCCTGGGATAGGAGGGCCGCCCGTCCGGCCAGGGCCGCCCGGCGCGCCGCCCAGGACGGTTCCAGGACGGACCGGGCTCCGGCGTGGTCCAGCCGCGCCCGGAGACCCTCAAGGCCCGCCCGGTCCGGTTCGGCCTCCAGGAGGACCAGGTCCCCCTCCCAGGCCTCCAGCTCGGCAAAGGCGTTTTCGGGAAGACGTTCCGCCGTCCGGTCCCCCTGGATGGTCTGGCAGGAAGCCAGGAGGGCCGCCGCGGCCAGGATCGCCAGGGCGGCCTGCCGGGCCGGAGCCGCGCGGCCCGCTCCCGGCTTCGATGCCCCGCGGCGGGGCGGCGTTCGGTCCAGTCTCATCTCGGCGCTCCTCGGGTCAGGGCCGGCGGAAGGTGACGGCCCGGATGGTGCCGTCCACCCCGGTGGACAGGAGTTCGGGGTATCCGTCTCCGTTCAGGTCCGCGAAGGCGGGGCGCCCCGTGCCGGGCACGGGGAAGCCCGTCAAGGATTCCAGATCCGGATCGAAGCCGTACAGGGCGTTGCCCTCCCCGGCAACGAAGATCTCGGGCCTGCCGTCGCCGTCGATGTCCCGGGCGGCCAGGGCGGGCTCCCGGCCTCCCAGGCCCCGGACGTCGGCCCGGGTCATGCGCCCGTCCAGGCTTACCCGGTAGAGGGACCCGGACTCGGAAACGGCCCAGAGCGAATCCGCAGCGAAGACGGGAGTCCCGTAGAAGACCCCCTCGAGATCCACCGGGAAGCCGGGCACCGGCTCTCCCCGGTCGTTCCAGCAGGAAAGACGGCCGGCCTGGGTCAGGAAGGCGGCCCGGAAGGAGGAGCCCAGGGGGAAGAGCACCGGCGAGCCGTACCCGATCCCGGAGAGCGGGACGGGCCAGCCTGGGAGGGCCTGGCCGTCGGGACCCAGGGCCCACAGGGCGCCTTCGAAGCTCTTGGGATAGGCTGCCAGGAATCCGTTCCAGTGGGCGATCGGGGAGGACAGGGGATCGTCGAAGGTGACCGGCAGGGAGCCGAGGCTGCCCTCGGGGGATATCGTCAGAACGCCCCCGTCCCGCAGGGGCACGAGCAGGCGGGAGGCTTGGGCGGCCCCCTTGGCGGCCGGATCCAGGGCGAGGGTGGGAGCCGCGGCCGGACGGGCTCCCGTGGCCCGGGGGAAGCCTTCCGCGGCCGCGAGGTCCGGATCCAGCCTCCAGACGGTGCCCCGCCGGGAAACCGCCCAGACAGCCCGCACCGTCCCGTCCGGTTGGGTTTCCAGGGTGAAGTAGCCCTGATCGTCCAGGGTCACGGTCTTCCGGGTTCCCGAGGCGGGGAGATGGGAGACCAGGGTCCCCCCCTCCTCCATCCAGTAGAGCCGCACCCTGCGGTCCGCGCCTCGGCCGGCCTCCATCCCTCCGACGGGACGCCGCTCGGTCCGGAAGGGGAAGCCCGGCAGATCCCGGGCGCCCCGGCCCCCCAGGGCCACCGCGGACAGGGCCAGCCGCATGCGGCCGTCCCCGAATCGGACGGAAGCCGTGCCCTCCCCGTACTGGCGGAGGAAGTCCGCCAGGGGGCCTTCTCCCCGCAGGAAGAAGGGCACGCTGCGGTCCAGGGAGTAGTAGATCATGGCGGCGGCGTCCGCGGGTATTCCCTCGGAGACCCGGCGCCAGGAATCCGTGCGCGGCAGGACCCTGCCCGCCCGGGCATCCCGGGCCGCCGCCACCAGGGCTTCCGCGGATGTCGATAGGAGGAAGTAGCCGTCCTCCGCCAGGTAGTAGGGCTGAGGAACCTCGGCGCCCAGGGCGGACAGGAGGGCCTGGATGTACCAGGGGAAGAGGATGCGGGGAACCCGGATCCCGTCCAGGACCGCGGCGTCGTCCTCCCCCAGGGTGCCGGTCTCGAAGACCTCCCGGAAGACCTTCCTGCGGCGCCCCTCGTCCCGTACCTTGAGGAAGAAGACCGGTTCGGCCCGGCCCTCAAGGCCGAAGACTCCGAGCTCATCGCCGGTCCAGGACAGGAGGAGGTCCCCGAGGCTCATGCCCAGGGCGGCCCGGGAAGCGGCGTCGGCCCGGTTCCAGGCATCCCGGGCCCCCAGGATGGGCAGGGCCGCGTCCCGTAGCTGTTCCAGGGTGCCGGCGGAGAGGACGGAGAAGTACTGGGTCCCCTCGGGCAGGGCGGAGAGGACGGCGGGCGGCCGGGATCGGGCGGAGATCAGGGCCGCCAGTGCCGGCACCTCGGAGGATACGGGCAGCTCCATCGTAAGCTGGACGGCGGCGTTGGAGACGGCCAGGTCCAGGGCCGTGAATCCCGGCAGGGACAGGCCCGCAAGGAACCTGTCCAGGGGATCCGAGGAGCCCTGGAGGCCCGCCAGGAGTTCTTGGGTACGCAGGAGGACTCGGAGGTCCTTGGGGGCGCGGCCTGCCAATACCTGGGCGGTCTCGGCGTCCCGGCCCGCACCGGAATGGGCCAGGGCCCGCTCCAGGAGGGCCTCGTCCCCCGAGAGCACCAGGAGGTTTTTGCGGACCCCCGCGTACAGGACCGTGTCCCCGGCCCTGTAGAGAAATCGGGAGGCGCCGGAGCTTCGGCTGAAGGAAAGCCCTTCGACGTTCAGCCAGGGTCCCCAGAAGGGCGCGGCCCGGGTCAGGGCGGAGCGCACGCCCAGGTCCGCCGCCGCCAGGTAGGCTGGGCCGTAGAGGGCCCCGTCCATGCGCACGTCCGCGAGGAAGCGGAAGGCGCGGCTCCGCAGGAAGGGCTCCCGGCGCAGGGCGTCCACCAGGGACCGGGCGGCGGAGGCCTGGGGGGAGGCCAGCAGGGCGTCCGCTGTTTCCAGGGCCAGCAAAGACTCGAAGAAGTCTCCGGCGGAGGCCACCCGGACATAGGCGGAAAAGCCGTCCGGAAGGGCGTCGGTCACGGGTGTGCGGTCCAGGACGGACCAAGCCAGGAGGGCGGCCGCGGCCAGGAGGATCAGGGCCAGGAGCGTCGCCAGGACGCGGGGCAGTAGTCGGCGCTTGGACGCTGCGGTGTCGCTCACGGTGCACTCCTTCGGGATATTGTGGCGGGAATCCCGCCTTGCGTCAACGTCCGGGGGGTGCTAGGATTCCCCGTCCCGGCCCGAACCCGGGGCGACGCGCCGGCCCCCGGGCGCAATCCGCACGACCGCGAGGTGAATCTCATGAAGCCTGAACTGCAGAAGCTGGTCGCCCTGGACCGGGAGCGCGTCCTGGTCGCCCACATCGCGTCCCTCCTGTTCTGGGACCAGGATACCCACATGCCCTCCGGGGCGGAGGAGGAGCGGGCCGAGCAGCTGGCCTGGCTGGAGGGAGCCGCCCACGAGAAGGCTGTCGACCCGGAGATCGGAAACCTTCTCGCCGCCCTGGGCTGCACGGACGAGCAGCCCGCCGGGGACCCCGCCCTGGATCCCGAAGCCCGTGCCTTCCTCCGGGTCCTCCACCGGATTTACTCCCGGGAGGTCAAGCTTCCCGCGGACCTCGTCGCCGAGACCGCCAAGGCCCAGAGCCTGGGCCAGTCAGCCTGGGTCCGCGCCCGGACGGACAGCGATTTTTCCGCCTTCCGGCCCCACCTGGAGCGCATGCTGGAACTCAAGCGCCGCGCCGCCGCCTGCATGGATCCCTCCCGGAAGCCCTACGACGTGCTCCTGGACCTCTTCGAACCCGGCAGCGACGAGGCCTCGATCCGACGGGTCTTCGACCCCCTCCGCGGGGAGCTCACGGCCCTGCTGGGCCGGATACGGTCTCGTCCCCAGGTGGAGGATTCCTTCCTTCGGAAGACCTGCCCGAAGGAGGCGCAGACGGCGGCCAGCCGGTACTTCATGGAGGTCCTGGGCTACGACCTCTCGCGCGGACGGCTGGACGTCACCGCCCATCCCTTCACCACCACCGTGGGACGCTCGGACGTCCGCATCACGACCCGGTACGACGAGAACTGGTTCCTCTCAAGCCTCTTCTCCACCATCCACGAGACCGGACACGCCCTGTACGAACAGGGGATGAATCCCCCGGCCGGGTACGAGGGGACCTGCCTGGCCGACGGGGCCTCCATGGGCATCCACGAGTCCCAGTCCCGGATGTGGGAGAACGTCGTCGGCCGGAGCCGGCCCTTCTGGAGTCGGGAGTACCCGGCTCTGCGGGCGGTCCTGGGGGATGTCCTTTCGGGGGTTGCCCTGGAGTCCTTCCTGAAGGGCATCAACAAGGTGGAGCCTTCCCTGATCCGGACCGAGGCCGACGAGGTGACCTACGGGCTGCACATCATCCTCCGCTTCGAGATGGAGGCGGACCTTGTGTCCGGGCGCCTGGCGGTCCGGGACGTGCCGGCGGCGTGGAACGCCAGGACCCGGGACCTCCTGGGCATCGAACCCCCCAACGACGCGAAGGGCTGCCTCCAGGACGTACATTGGTCCGCGGGCCTTTTCGGGTACTTCCCCAGCTATTCCCTGGGCAACCTCTACGCGGCCCAGTTCGTCCAGGCGATGCGGAAGGACCTGGACCTGGACGACCGGGTGAGGGACGGGGACTACGCCGCGGTGCTCGGCTGGCTCCGGAAGAACATCCACGCCTCCGGGGCGGCCCTCCTTCCCGACGAGCTCTGCCTGCGGGTGACCGGCAAGCCCCTGGACTCGGGGCACTTCGTGGACTACCTGGGACGCAAGTACTCGGAGATCTATGGGTTCTGACCTGGCCGCCGAGGGCCTGGGCTGGCTGGCGGCGGCGTTTGCCGGGCTCTCCCTGGGCGCGGCCGCGGCCTGGGGCTTCCGCGCCCGGGCCCTGCACCGGGGCGGCCGTGCGGGAGCATCCCGGAGGGCCCTGAGTCTTTTGTACCTGGGCCTGTCCGCGGCGGTGGCGGCGGGCGCCGCCCTTCTGATCCTTCCCCCCAAGCCCCTCCTTGCGGACCGGGGTCTCTGGCTCTGGGCCGGCGCCTGGGGCGGTTTCGGATGCCTGGCCGCGCTCTTCCCGGCCAGGGCCGGGGCTCCCCTGGCCGTCCTGGGGCTGTCCGTCCTGGGGCTCGCGGCCTCGGAGGCGGCGGCCTGGCACTCCCTGGTGCCCGGCCGGGAGGCCGCGCGCTTCGTGCCCTACGGGGTGACGGAAACCGGGGCGGCCGGGGACCTGTCGGTGCCGGACCGGAACGCGGTACCCGTGCTCTCCCGGACCGTGCTGGCCGGCGCGCGGGACTGCCTCCTGGAGGCCCGCGTCCTGGACCTCTACGGGCCGGCGGCGGCCCTGTTCGGCCCGCGCAGGTACGTGCTGGTCCGCCTGGCCGACGGCGAGGGGGCATCCCTCCTGGATTTTCCCCGAAAGCCGGGTCCCCTGGGAGGCCTTCTCAACGGCGCCGGCCGGTCCCTGGGATGGGCCGCCTCGCGGACGGTCCGGAGCCCGGCCGCGCCGCTGGAGGAACTGCGCGCCCTCTCCTGGTCCTTCGACCCGGAGGGGATGCTGGCGGTCCGGACGCCCTAGGCCGGGCGCCGGGATCGCCCGCGGGGACGGGGGGCCGGTTCCGAGGCGGCCGGGTGCAGGCCGCCCTCGGCGTCCAGCCGGGCCAGGGGCGGAAGCAGCCGGGAGTCGACGATCTGGCCGATCCGGGCGGCGATGACGTTGAACACGAAGAACCCCAGGTCGGCCCAGGAGTAGGGCACGCAGATGCGTAACCTCGCGGAGTCCCGGTCGATCGTCTCGTACTTGAATCCCTGGGGGAAGCCCTCCAGGTCGCTTTCGTCGCAGTGGACGACCCGGTCCCGGGATTTCTCCTCGACCTTGCGCTTCAGCCGGAGGTATTTGTCCCTGGCCGTCGGCGGAAGCAGGCCGCCGCCCAGCACGAGTTCCTCGAAGTTCTTGCGGAACTTCTCGCCGTCGATCTCCATGAACTTCAGGAACCGCGCCCGGGAGATGTAGGAATAATCGCACTCCATCCCGAAGGACTCCAGGGAGAGCTGGATCAGTTCCTGGAGGTACAACATCAGCTTGTGGGCGTTCCGGAGGAAGAGGAAGTCCGGATCGGGACCGCCCCGGGAATCCTCGGAATCGAAGCCGATCTGGGGAAGACCGTAGCCCACGTTCCGCATGGCGCAGACATAGTCGTAGACCCGGTTCACGAAGTACTTCATGGAGAAGTACCAGACCGGCGGGGAGGCGAAGGGGACCTTCCGGAACGCCTTGAAGCAATACTGCCCGAAGGCCCGGGATCCAATGACCTCCCGGGCGGGGATCTGCTCGCAGGTGTATTCCTCCACCACCGCCAGGGGAGTCTTGTCCATCCGGATTTTCATGAACGAGTTCTTGGCGCTCCGGAGCCCCAGGAAGTGCTCGAAGAGGCAGGAATCGGGCAGGGCGCCCACCCGGGAGAAGACCCGGGCGCGGATATCCGGGTGGTCCTTGAACACGAAGATGCTTTTCTCGTTGCTCTTGTAGAAGAGGGCGCTGCCCAGTCGGCGGATCGGGTCCGGGTGGGCCAGGGCCGCGGCCACGGACTTCTCGTCCTGGATGGTGAATTCCGGGTGGATCTCGATCAGGATGCCGAACTGGTCGTAGACTTCCTTTCGGAGCTTGCGGAGCTCGTGCTCCAGGACCGCCCGGCGGGTGGCTGGGACCTCGTCCCGGAGGATGAAGTTGAGGTCCGCGTCCGAGCAGGACTGCACTCCCACGTCGTTGTAGGCCGAGAACATCCGGCCCAGCCCGAACAGGAAGAATTCTCCGGCCAGGCCCGGGTCCAGGGAAGGCAGGAACACCCCGTTCACCCAGTTGCGGAGCACGAAGGAGCTGAGCTCCTTGCGGGGTCGGAGGTAGTCGTCCTCGATGGATCGGGGGTCCAGGGTTCGGAAGTCCAGGTCCCGTATCGCCCGGTTCTTGGCCAGGAAAACGTCGGTGATGAACTTCCGCCGCGCCCGGAGCTCCGCTCCTTCGCGCAGCAGGGCATCGAACCGTTTCTGGAGGGATTCGTAGTCGACATAGCGCAGGGCCTGTTCCTGGGATTCCCTGCGCGGGGGCTCTCGGTCCTTCATTCCGGGGACGGCCTCGGTTTCGGGCGGGATGCCGCGGGCGTTCCGCCCGCGGCTGATCCATTGTAACAATTATATCTAATTTGTCAACGACGGCCGAACCGACGGCGTCGCGGCCGGATCAGTCGTCCGGTCCGATCCGGGCCGCCAGGATCGGGCTTGCCGACCGGCGGTCGATCAAGTACAGCGCCGCCAGCAGGACCCCGAGGGCGGCGAACCCTGCGAGGCCGGTCAGCCCGACGGTGAGGTCCGAGCCTCCGGCCAGGGGCATGACAGCCAGGCCCGCCGTCGCGTTCAGGCTGCCGTGGGCCACGGCGGCGGCCACGGCGGATTTCGTCCTGAGCCGAATGTACAGAAAGATCGGGGACAAGAAGACGCACCACAGGATCATCAGGAAGACCCCCGCCACGGGGTGCTCCGGATAGTTATGCCCTTGGAGGATGAGGGGGGCGTGCCAGAGCCCCCAGACGGCCCCGGTGAACAGGGAAGCGGCCCAGAAGGTCGAACCCCGGAGCTCCTTCACCAGGAAGCCCCGCCACCCGGCCTCCTCCCCGAACCCGAAGACCGCGTTGATCGTAATCCCGGCGGCAAGGCCCTGGACCAGGATCAGCAGAAGGGGAGGCGCCGCCCCGGCCATGCGGCGGGCTTCCTCCACCTTCTCCGGGCTCAAACCCCGGGTCAGCCGCCCGATGAGCTGGGACATGGACGGGTCATAGCTCACCCCGGGCAGGAGGAGGGCCAGGCCCAAAGCCAGGATGGCCAGGGCCGGGAACGAGAGCCAGGCCAGGAAAAAACCCTTCCAGCCCATGCGGAATCGCAGGGCAAGGACTTCCCTAAGGGGGATGCCGGAGGGCCGCGCCGCGGAGACGAGCACCGCCGTCACCAGGGGGGTAAGCATGATGAAGGATTCGAAGGCGATGAATCCCAGGGAGCCCGCCCGGAGGCCCGCCGCCCAGGCAATGCCGCAGGAGCCCCAGGCGATGGCGAACTCCAGGGCCAGGTAGACCCGCCCGCGCTTCGTGAAATGCAGGTTCATCTCGTCCCCTCCTTGTCCGTTCCTCCCGCGGCCCCGTCTGTCGGCGGGATGGCGGGCTTCTCGTCCCCGTGCAGCTTCCTCCAGGCCTGCCAGGAATACACGAACAGGTACGCCACGCCCAGCAGGGTGGGCGCCAGGGTCACGAGCCCCACGATCCAACCCGGCTTGAAGGCCAGGGAAAGGAGGAAGGAGGCCCCCATGACCACGAACACCACGGCCCCGCGGCGATGGGTGAGCCGCCAGACTTCGTCGTCCGCCAGGGCCCAGGGAGTCTTGATCCCGACGAAGTAGTTGCGCTTGAGCCGCCCCAGGAAATTGCCCATCCCCAGGAACAATAGTCCGATCAGGATCCGGATCGCGACGCTCACGTCCACGGCCAGGCCCAGGGAAGCCGCGACGCTCACCCAGACCAGGCCCATCATCATGAGGACCAGGAGGACCTGGAGGATCTCGTAGGTCTTGGCGTGCTTGGCATAGGCCTCCCGCCGGGGATCCAGGCGGGGAAGCCAGGCCATCAGGAGGGCGACGGCCAGGGGCAGGCAGCCCAGGGCCGGGATGCTCCACCGGGGGCCCCAGGAGTCCACCTGTCCCTCGAAGTTCCAGTGGATCGGAACCGTGTCGGGCAGGAAGAAATAGGCCGCCGCGGTTCCCGCCAGGGACAGGACCGAGGCGGCTACCAGGATCCTACTTGTCTTCATCGCTGTTCTCCTTCGTGTTCCTCATCTCGTACACCCAGGTGAGCACGTCCTGGAATACGGTGGTATTGAGGGAATAGATGATGTTCTGGCCGTCCCGCTCCGCCTGCACCAGGTCCGCCATTTTCAGGAGACCCAGGTGGTGGCTGATGGCCGGCTTCCCTATGTCGAACGCCGCGGCTATCTGTCCCGCGCTCAGGTTTCCCCGCTTCAGCATCTGGAGGATCTCCCTCCGGGTCGGATCGGAAAGGGCCTTGAAGACGTCGTTCACGGCGGGGCCTCCTTTTATTCGACAATTCGAATAATATCGAAATATCGAAATAAGGTCAAGAGGACGAATACGGGAAAAGGCGGGATCGCTAGGGATTCCGAGAATCGGCGCGGTGTCCGTCGTAGGCATGGAACTTGCGCCAGAAGCCCGCGGGCACCAGGAAGCTGAGCGCCCCGGGCAGGACGCTCACGTCCAGCCGGGCCGGGCCGCTTTCCCGGGGCTCGCAGAACCGGACCTCCCCGTCCACGTGCCAGAGGAAGGGCTCCGGAGAGGTGATGGAGGCTCGCTTGATCTCGAAGCGCTCGATGAGGGGTTTGGACCTGCGGGCGAACCGGGAGTTGATCCGGGAGTGCCACCCGTTCCAGAGGGAGACCGCGTTGCGCAGGACGTCGAGCTTGTTCTCGAAGTTGAAGAGATAGAAGTCCAGGAATCCGTCGTTGCAGACCACGTCCGGGCAGACCTTGAACAGCCCCCCGTAGTACGGCCGGGTCCCCATCTCGATCATCACCGGGTCGGCGTCCAAGGCCAGATGATCGAAGGGAAACTCCGCGTTGGTCCGCTGTCCGCGCAGGGCGAACTTGCCCCCTTCCAGGTCCAGGCGGTAGGTCCGGCCGTCCGAGAGGGGTTCGAAGGCCACGAGGCCCAGGCCCGAGCGGACATAATTGGCCAGGCCGGGCCGGGCGGCCCCGGTCCGCCGGGACCGCCGTCGGGCGCGGCGCTCCAGTACCCTCACGTCGAAGCCCAGGCCGCAGAGCTGGCCGTAGACGGGCCGGGCCCCGCTTCCGTCCTCGATGGAAAGGAGATCCACGGCGATGCGGTAGTCCGCTTCCGCGCTCTCCGCGAAGGCGGCCACCTGCCGCGCGATCGGGAAGGGCACCTCGTAGGAATCCTGGATGCCGTTTCCCGAGCCTCCCCGGAGGAAGCCGACGTTCTTGCCCGAGCATCCCGCCCGGATCAGGGCGTTCTGGGCCTCGTGGGCCGATCCGTCCCCTCCCCAGACTATCAGGTTCCGGAAGGGGCTCCGGGCGAAGTCTTCGATCTCCCGGATGAAGTGCTCCCGGTCCCGGGTGACCACGACCTGCCCCGCCTTGTGCCGTTCCAGAAGGCCCAGCAGGCGCTTGACGAGGTGGGGGGTGCGGCTGGGGTTGACCACGACCGCGCAGGATTCCAGGCCCATGGGGGGGAGTATATCCCGGGAACCGGGACTTGCAAGGTCCTCTCATCGCGGACCGCACGCCGGACCGACAGGGCTCCGGGTCGGCATGACAAGGACCAGCCCCTCGGGGTAGTATCCCGTCGTCCCCGGAGGTTCCATGAATACCCGCTCCGCCTATCTGGCCGGGATCGCCTGGTCGTCTATCTTCGGCCTCTCGTTCCTGGTAACCAAGTCGGCCCTGGAGGCTTTTTCACCCTTCGTCCTGCTCTTCTTGAGGTTCAGCCTGGCGTCTGCGGCCCTGCTGGTCCTTGCCGCGGCCCGGGTCGTGAAACCCGATTTCCGGGGCAAGCCCCGGGGCATCCTGGCCCTGGTGTGCCTGTTCCAGCCGGTCCTGTACTTCGCGTCCGAGACCTTCGGAGTCCGGCTGACCTCCTCGGGCACGGCGGGCCTGATCCTGGGCGCGCTTCCCGCCGCGGTGGCCGCTCTCTCGGTTCCCATGCTCCGCGAACGGCTCTCCGCGGCCCGGACCGCGGGCCTGGTCCTGTCCGTGGCGGGGGTCTCCCTGGTGGCCGCATCCGGGAGCACCGGGGGCAGCGACGACCCGCTCGGCATCCTCCTGATCCTGGGAGCCCTGGCGGGCGCCGCGTTCTACAACGTCTTCTCCCGGCGGGCCAGCCGCTTCTACGGCCCCCTGGAGATCACCCTGGCCATGATGGTCTCCGGGGCGGTGTTCTTCGGCCTTGCGGCCCTGGCGGAACGGCTGGCGGGAGTTGCCGGCCCCGGCGACGGGCATCCCGGGATCGCCGCCTGGGGGGCGGTAGCCTACCTGGGGATCCTGTCCTCGGTGCTGGCTTTTTTCCTGGTCAACCTGAGCCTTTCCCGGCTGAAGGCCGCCCAGGCTTCGGTCTTCGGGGCGCTCACTCCCCTCATCGCCTTGGCCGCCGGCGCGCTTGTACGCGGCGAATCTATCGGCCCGGCCAAGGCGGCGGGTGCGGCGGCCATCCTGGCGGGGCTGTGGATCACGAACGCGCCGGAGCGGAAGGCCGGGGAGCCGTGGGGAGGGAAAGGAAGCGCCTAGACCCGCACGGAACCCCCAGCCGGAGGCATCCCGTTCTCCTGCGCCGCCGCGGGGTCCCGCCGGAAGAACAGGGCCAGCTGGGCGTATACTTCCGGATACTCCGAGCGCAGGAGGTGGGGCTTCTCGAAGAAGTACTCGCAGGCCACCGCGAAGAACTCGTCCGGTGACTCCGCCGCGTAGGGATCGAGCCGGGGACCGCGCCTCCGGGAAGGGCGCCGGGGCGCGCGCTCGACCTTCCCACGGAGATCCTCGTAGGCCGCGGAAAAAGCCCGGATCCAGGCCCGGCCGTCCATGTCCCGGTGGAGGGGCGGACAGCCGTCGAAGGATCCGTCCCGGCCGTCCAGCTTGTGGGCCATCTCGTGGATCACCACGTTGTACCCGTCCCCCCAGCCCGAGGCTTGAATGTCCTCCAGGGAGAGGGCCACGGGGCCGAGGTCGAATACCTCCCCCGCCAGCTCGTCGTCGTACTCCGTGACCACCCCCGCCGCGTCCGTTTCGCTCCGGCGGACGTCGTACTCCCGGGGTGTCACCAATATGGTGGTCCAGTCCGAGTACCAGTCGATGTCCAGCCCGAGCAGGGGCAGGCAGGCCTGGGCGGCGATGGATGCCCGGGTGCGCTCGTCCAGGACCGCCCCTTTCACGGGGCGGAATTCCTTTTCCGCCAGGAAGATCGTGGAGAGCTCCCGGAGGAGGGCCGCGTCGTCAGGGCCCAGGCTCCGGAAAATCCTGTGCTCCTGGAGGGTCCAGGTCCAGAGGTCCTCCGGGATGGGCGATCGTTCCAGGATTCGGCGGCGCCGGGCGGCGCGGAGGAAGGCGAGGGGACCCATCGCCCTATATCCACCCCAGCATGCCCGCGAACACCAGGAGAAGCACGGCGTTCACAAGGGCCAGGGACCCGATGAACCGCCTCTGCCGGGCCGGGGACCAGTCGTAGGCCAGGTTCGCGGCCAGGAAAAAGGGGATGTACACCGTCACGAAGACCGGGAAGGCCCCCCACCAGGGATAGACCCAGTGAAAGGCTGGGGTGGTCGCCAGGAAT
>JBFZER010000198.1:0-4571 GCA_041306765.1 Spirochaetota bacterium
TACGTAATTCCCGATACCTGCAGATCATTTCTTGGGGAAGGCCTCGTAGGGCTTGGCCGGATCGTAGGTTCCGGCCCGGATCTCGCCCTGGAGGCTGGGGATCTCCAGAACCTGCCCCGGAAGTATCAGGTCCGGGTCGTTGGGGTTTTCGAAGGTCTTCCTGTTCGCGTCGTAGAGGACCCTCCACTTGAAGGGATCGTTGTAGATGAAGGGGTATTCCGCGATGCGCCACAGGCAGTCCCGGCGTTCGGGGATCAGCCGGACCGTGTAGTACCTGGGCCAGGGCAGGCGCTCGGTGACGTCCGCAAGGGCTTCCAGCACCTGGTCCGAGTAGGCGGCCGCGTCCAGCCAGCTCTCTTCCTGGTAGGCAGTAGTGGCCAGCCCCATGCGGGTGGAGGCGAGGGACCACTCGCTGGGGTAGGTATCCGGAATCCCGTTCGTCATAGCCCAGGTCATGCGCACCTGGGCAGCGGCATAGGCCCGGTCCGCCTGGTCCTTGGCCAGCATCGTCTCAACGAACTCGTCCGAAAGGGCCGCGAACTCCTGGGCCTGGGCGGCGTAATCCGCGGCGGCGTCGTAGTCCCCGGCCTCGAAGGCCTCCCGGGCCAGGGTCCGGAGCTCCATGCTCCTCTGGTAGTAAGAGTTCTCCAGCAGGCTCTGTCCGAAGGCCGCGGTCGCCAGGAGGGCGGCGATCAGCAGGATCGATATGCGCTTCATGTCCGCCTCCCTTATTTCGCCGCGCCGAGGACTTCATCCCCGGCCAGGGCCTTGGCTTCGCTCTCCCGGGCCTTGGCTTCCGCCTCGGCCAGGGCCGCGAGGGCCGCGTCCCGTTTGACCTCCGCCTCGGCGTAGGCCTCCTCGAAGAGGGCCGCGGATCGATCGAATTCCGGTCCGGCCTCCTCGTAGTTGCCGCCGGCCATCAGGGCGGAAGCGTTGTTGTAGACCGCCAGGGCTTTCGAATACTGTTCCTTCACGGCTACCTGGGCCTTGATCTCCTCGGACCTGCGCTTTGCGTCGTCGGCGGGGGCCTTCCGGCCTGCGGCGTAGAACTGCCAGCCTTTCTGGACCACCAGGTTGTACCTCAGGGTGGCCTCGTCCAGGGCGTCCAGGGCTCCGTCGGGGTCCGTCGCGAAGAGGGTGTCCGACGCCGCCAGTTTCTCGTCCGCCAGCTTGAAGTTCCCCGCGTCGTACTGTGCGAAGTCCTTCTCCTCGATGGAGGCCCGTACCCGCAGGGCGTTGGCCTTTTTGAAGGCCGCCTCGTAGGTCTGCCGGGCCTTCTCGAAGGCCACCAGGGCCTCCTCGAATTTCTTCCCGTCCGAGAGGGTGACGCCGGAGGCGTACACCGTGTCTCCCTCGGCCAGCCGGGCGGGGGCGCTTTGCTCCGCTCCGGCCTTCACCGCCTGGGCCTTCATCTCATCCGCCCGCTTGCGGTTTTCAGCGGCCAGTATGCCGGCGCCCTTGGCTATGACGTCCTTGAAGGCCGCGACGGTATCCTTGAGCATCGGGGCGGCCTTTTCGTTGTCCTTGGCGTCGTACGCGGTCTTGCCCTCCACGTACTTGGCGTCCGCCGCCTTGTAGTCCTCCGCCACCACCTCGAACAGCTTGAGGTCGAAGGCCTTTTTGCGCAGAGCAGAGGCTTCGGCAAGCAGTCCGTCCACCTCCGCCTGGGAAACCGCCGGGGTCGGGGCCGGCTGGGGAACGGGTTCCGGCACGGGTTCCGGGGCCGGGGGCTTGGTCGCGCATCCCGCGGCCAGCAGCACGCCGATCGCGAGAATCGGGAATAGTTTCTTCACAAGCACCTCCAGAAGGTTGTTGGTATGCTTTCTACACGCCGGCCCGGGGGAAATACCCGGAGCCTGCGAGTTCGGAGTTCGCGGAATCTTCGAGGCAGATATTCCTACTGATTATAGTACCACACCCGGAAAGGATCTGGCAAACCGCGGGGGCGGAAAAGAGTCGAAATCCCGGGTATCCATCGACCGTCGATCCGGGGAAGCGATGCGGATCTTCCGGAAGGCGGGAACCGAGGCCGGGACGAGTGTCCCGGCCTCGGTTTCATTCGTATTCCACGGTGAAGCCCGGGAATTCCTTCTGCAGTTCTTCCCGGAGGGTCCTCTCGATCGTGGCGATCACCTGGCCGTTCATGGCCGAGCAGGCGGGGCACTCGTGCCCGGGCGGGGAGGCGGCGAGCCGGACGACCAGGGCTTTTTCCTTGGCGGAATACCGGATCTTGGAGACCAGGTTGAGTTCCGACAGGGTCAGTTCGCTTACGGGCTCCTTGACCCTTCCCAGAACCGCGTCGAACTTGGCACGGGTCGCGGGATCAAGTTCCATGCTTACACCTCCTTCTTCGTATCCAGGAAGCGCGGTACGGCGTGCAGTACGGTTTCCAGGTCCGCGGACGCGTCCCCGCCCCGGGGCACCGTGTACAGGTAGAAGGTCTTGTTGTCCGGGTAGGAGCAGAAGTGCCGGATGCGGCCGGGCTCCGGGAAGGCGGCCAGGAGGGCTTCCAACTCGGCGGAAAGGTCCGTACCCCTCCAGAGCAGGATGAAGCGCTTTCCGCCCGCTTCGGCGTCCCGGCGGCTCATCTCCTCGATCCCGTCGATCCGGGCGCGCCGGAGGGTAGTCCGGGACACGATGTGGGCCTCGCCCTTGATCTTCTTCTTGGTGAAGAGGTTGATGAAGAACCGGTCCGTGAAGCCCAGGAGCCGGGAGATCGGCAGGTAGAGCAGGGACTGCCGGGGGCTCAGGGTGATGGTCCCCTTGGCGCTGACCCAGGGGCCCGTGGACAGGGTGTAGACGAAGTTGTACCCGATGGAGCCGCCGATGTTCACGTAATTCGTGTGGTTCGGCTTGAGCAGGGTCTCCAGGCCCCGGGAGACGCTCCCGGCAAGGGCACGGTTGCGCCGGCGGCCGAAGAAGTACTGGACCGTCGCGGCCACGCCCATAACCACCAGGGCCGCCAGAAGATAGGGATTCAGGTTCATGCGCGTCCTTTCGGCCCCGAGGCCTGGAAGTCCGCCACGAGCGCCGCGGGTTCGATCGTACGGAGATCCTCCCGATCGCGCAAGCCCCCGGGCAGGAAGTCGAAGTCGAAGGCGGGTATCCCGGCCAGGCGCTTGTCCATGGACCAATCCGCCTTGGAGACGCCCCGCTTGTTGACGCAGAGGCCGGACAGGGGGATGTCGATCTTGCCCAGCTCCTCCTGGATCCGGAGAGCCTCGGAGACCGAGAGCTGGTCGGGGTTGATGACCACGGCGATGTAGCTTTCCCGGGAGAAGAGGTTCTGCAGAGCGGAAAGCCGCTTCCGGATGGATCCCAGCCGGCCGTAGACCTTGTCGTCGTCCTTGTCCACGCAGGAGGCCGCGACTGCGGATTCCGGGTTGATCCGGGTGATCGAGGTCCTGCGGTCCAGGATCCGCTCCCGGAGCTTGGTCAGCTCCGCCACCCAGAGGTTGGAGATGGCGGGCATGGCCAGGAAGCGGAGGGACAGGGCGGTGGGGGGGGTGTCGAAGACCACCACGTCGTAGCCCGCCGAAAGCTCGCAGTGGATATGCTCGATGGCCCAGAGCACCGCGTATTCCTCGGTGCCGGGGGAGTATTTCATGATGTCGAAGAAGGAGTCCAGGTTCAGAGTGCCCGCGTAGGAGTAGGTGGTCTTCATCTCCCTGCGGCTCTCGTCCAGGTATTTCTCAACCCAGGCGGCCAGGTCCACCTCCAGGGCATCCAGGTTGGGCTCCACGGGGACGGGGGTGTCCCGGAGGGCGGTGCGGTAGACGTCGCCCAGGTTGTGGGCGGGGTCCAGGGAGGCCACGAGGACCTTTTTGCCCGATCGGGCCAGGGACAGGCCGAAGGCCGCGGACAGGGTGGTCTTTCCGACCCCGCCCTTGCCCAGGAAAAACGCGTTGGAATGCATAGTGTTTCCGGTTCCTCAATCCACTTCCAGGATACCCATGAGGGCCCCGACGGGGTCTTGGGCAAAGTCCGAACGGTTGAGCATGACAGCCATCTCCCGTTCCAGCAGGGGCAGGAGTTCTATGGCGATGGGGGCGGGGGGCGAGGGCATGCCCACGAAGCCGCCCAGGATCAGGAGGGTGAAGATGTTCTCGAGCTCCTTGAGCTCGAACTCCAGCATCCCCACCGCGCGCTCGCGGTTCACCTGGCGCATGATCCGCCAGGCCCCCTCAAGCTTGCGAAGGATCTTGTTCACGGGAATCTCCAGGGCCGGGCCGGCCGACACGGGACGGCGTCGGTCCGGATCGGATAAGAACGGGGTGCCCGCGGCCCTAGGACCTTTGGACACCCCGCAGACTTTCTGTTTGCGGCCGGAAAGACCGGCGGGCGGGCGCGGTGCCCGCGGGCCGGTGCGGAAGGCTTAGGCCGCCTTGGTCTTCCAGTTCTTGAGGACGCCGGCGATCATGATGAAATTCAGGACCAGCATGATCACGGTCATGGCGCCTACGATGGATCCGGTGATCACGACGTTGGTCTTGGCCATGTCCCGGAAGAAGGTCGGAACCACGAAGCCCACGTACCAGACCAGGGCGCAGGTCACCGTCACCCAGAGGAAG
>JBFZER010000199.1:0-8651 GCA_041306765.1 Spirochaetota bacterium
CCCGCCGGGACGGGCGGGGTCATCCTGAGCTTGCCGGATGTCTTGGCGGGATACTTGACCTCCCGGACTTCCTGCAGGGCCAGGTCGATGGCGGCCAGGTTCTTCTTGACCACGTCCGCGCCCTTCCGGGCGTAGGTCTTCTCGGTGTACTTCTTGACCAGCTTGATGGCCTCCGCGGTGGGGAGGACGCCGGAGATCTTGAAGAAGGCGGTCTGCATGACCGTGTTGACCCGGTTGCCCATGCCCGCGCGCTCGGCGATGTCCATGCCGTCGATCACGTAGAACTTGAGCTTCTTCTCGATGATCGTCTTCTGGACTTCCACGGGGATTCGGTCCCAGACCTTGTCCGCGGCGAAGGGGGAGTTGAGCAGGAAGACCCCGCCCGGCTTGGCGTAGGCCAGGACGTCCAGCTTCTCGATGTAGCTGAACTTGTGGAGGGCCACGAAATCGGCCTTGGAGACCAGGTACGGCCTGCGTATGCGCTTGGGCCCGAAGCGGAGGTGGCTGACCGTGGAGGTTCCGGCTTTCTTGGAGTCGTACACGAAGTAGCCCTGGGCGTAGAAGTCCGTCTCGTCCCCGATGATCTTGATGGAGTTCTTGTTGGCCCCCACCGTGCCGTCGGAGCCGAGTCCGATGAAGACGCACTCCACGGTACCCTGGGAGTCCAGCTGGAAGGAGGCGTCGAAATCCAGGGAGGTGCCGGAAACGTCGTCGTTGATGCCCACGGTGAAGTGGTTCTTGGGCTCCGCCTTCTTGAGTTCGTCGAAGACGGCCTTGACCATGGCGGGGGTGAACTCCGCGGACCCGAGGCCGTAGCGGCCGCCGATGGTCCTGGGGTACTTCTTGAAGGGCGCCGTGCCCGCGGCCTGGGCTTCGCCGATGGCGGTGCGCACGTCCTCGTACAGGGGTTCGCCGATGGAGCCGGGCTCCTTGGTCCGGTCCAGGACGGCGATGGCCTGGACGGTTGCGGGCAGGGCCTTTATGAAGTGCTCCACGCTGAAGGGGCGGTAGAGCCGGACCTTGAGCAGTCCCACCTTCTGGCCCTTCTTGTTCAGGTACTCGACGGTCTCCTCGATGGGTTCCACGCCGGATCCCATGGCGATGATTACGCTCTTGGCGTCCGGGGCGCCCACATAGTCGAAGAGCTTGTAGGGCCGTCCGGTGATTTTCCCGAGCTTGTCCATGTACTTCTGGACCAGGCCGGGGACCGCGTCGTAGAGCTTGTTCAGGGTCTCCCGGCTGGTGAAGTAGACGTCCGGGTTCTGGCTGGTGCCGCGGAGGGCGGGCTTCTCGGGGTTGAGGCCCCGGGCGCGGTGGGCCCGGACGAACCTGGAGTCGATCATCTTCCGCATCACGTCCTGGGAAAGCTCATCCACCTTCTGGACCTCGTGGGAGGTGCGGAAGCCGTCAAAGAAATGCAGGAAGGGGACCCGGGCCTCCAGGGTCGCCGCGTGGGCTACCAGGGCCAGGTCCATGACCTCCTGGACGTTGGCGGAGCCGAGCAGGGCCCAGCCGGTCTGGCGGGCTGCCATGACGTCCTGGTGGTCCCCGAAGATGGACAGGGCGTGGGCCGCCACGGCCCGGGCGGCGATGTGGAAGACCGCGGGGGTGGCCTCCCCGGCTATCTTGAACATGTTCGGGATCATCAATAAGAGGCCCTGGCTGGCGGTGAAGGTGGTGGTCAGGGCTCCGGTGGTCAGGGCTCCGTGGACCGCGCCCGCGGCCCCGGCCTCGGACTGGAGTTCCACGACCTGGGGGACGGTGCCGTAGATGTTCTTGCGGCCCTGGGCGGAAAACTCGTCCGCGAGCTCTCCCATGTTGGAGGAGGGGGTGATCGGGTAGATCGCCACGACCTCGGAACACGCGTGGGCAACATGGGCGGCGGCGGAGTTGCCGTCGATCATGACCTGGTTCTTTTTGGTGGGCATGTTGGATCCTCAGAGTAGGGTTGTGGGGCCCGGCAACCGCCGGACGACTCTCATAGTATGCCCTTTGGGGATTTATATCAAGCGCCGAGCTTGAAATCGGCTTGCTAAAAGGTAAATCCATATCTATAATTTTTCAGTTTTTATGCCGGATGCCCCGGAGCCGCAGGGAAATACCCGCCCGCCGTCCGAACGCCCCGAGCCCTTTGCACCGCGATCCATACACGGTAGTATAGGGTGCCTTCGGATTGCTTCCGGAGGAGGCCGTGACGGATGCATCCGGAGGAGATCCATGAACAGACTGCGGCTCAAGGCCATCGCGCGCATGGTATCGATCAGCCTCGGCGCCGCCCTTCTCATGAGGGCATTCCTGGCCCTGTTTCTGGCCCGGGACGCGGCGTCGATCCCGGACGGCCTCGGGTCCTTCTCCGCCATCGTCGGAATCCTGCTTTCCGCCGCGGCCCTGTGGATCTATGCCCTCATGGGACCCCTGGTGCGCGCCGCCGCCAAGGGCGCCTACGGAACTCCTCTCTCCCGGGAGGAGAAGGAATCGGCTGCCGCGGCGGGCCACCGCATTCCCGCCGCGGTGACGCTCATCCTGGTCCTGGCCTTCCTCATCGGACCCGTCGTGTCCCTGGGGATGAGCGTCCTGGCCGGGACATCCCGGTATTCCGCGGTGGAGACGGTCCTAATCGTCCTGCTGAACCTGTCCTTCGGGCTCATGGCCCGAACCCACATCACCGAGTCCCTCGAAGGCGTCCTGGCCGAGGCGGTCGGAGCCCTGGGGATCCATGACCTGCCGCCGGGCGCCCGTACGCGGGGGCTCCGGGGCCGCCTGGTCCTGGCGGGCCTGTCCGGCACCTTCCTGGCCCTTTTCCTCCTGGCGGTCACCGGCATGGGCTACATCCGAAGCCTGCCCCGGGACTTCCAGAACCCGGAATCCTTCCTTACCCGGTACGCCGCGGAAAGCGGGATCGTGGCGCTCCTGGTGCTGGCCTGGACCGGGTGGATCATCGCCCGGCTGGCCCGGAACCTCGCCGCGGACATCGGCTCCGTCACCGGGCAGATCCAGGTGATCGCCGAAGGCCGGGGCGACCTGAGCCACAAGGCGAACATCCTCAGGACCGATGAGATCGGGTACCTCACCCAGGCCTTCAACCGGTTCCTGTCCAGTCTGGAAGCCCTGATCGGCAAGGCCCGGGCGGCGGCGGCGGCGGTTCGCGCCTCCTCCGAGTCCTTGGCGGCCACCGCAGACGAGGCCACCCAGGCGGTGGGCAACATGGAGGGCTCCCTGGATACCATGCGGGCCGCCGTGGAGCGGCAGAACGCGGAGATCGGGGACACCGAGGGCACCATAGCCCGCATGATCGAGTCCATCGACGAGGTGGCCGGCCAGGTGGGCACCCAGGCGGGTTTCGTGGAGCAGAGCTCCGCCGCCGTGGCCGAGATGGCCGCCAACATCGGCTCGGTGTCCTCCGTGGCCGACCGGGCGGACGGGGTGGCCCGGAAGCTCAAGGAGGCGGCGGACGAGGGGGACGCGGCCCTGGCGGACTCCATGAAGGCCATCCAGGAGATCGACGAGTCCGCCCGGTCCGTCCGGGAGATCGTGCTGGTGCTGTCCAAGATCGCCGCCCAGACCAACCTCCTGGCCATGAACGCCGCCATCGAGGCCGCCCACGCCGGGGAGGCGGGAAGGGGCTTCGCGGTGGTGGCCGCGGAGGTCCGTTCCCTGGCGGAGAACGCCGCCGCCAGCGCCAAGAACATCGCGGGACTCATGAAGGATATGAACGGCAAGGTGGAACGGGGTTCCGCCCTGGCGGGCACGGCGGGCCAGGCCTTCCTGAGCATCCGCCAGGGGGTGGAGCAGACCACGGAACTGGTGCGCACCGTCTCCTCCTCCATGGCGGAGCAGAAGGCCGGGGCCCGGGAGATCCTGGGCAGCGTCAATTCCCTGATCGAGGCCACCACGGCAATCCGGGACCTGACGGCGGAGCAGAAAGAGAAATCGAAGGGCATGGAACAGGCCATGCTGCGCATCGTGGAGGCCTCCAACAACATCTTCGAGGCGGTCCAGGAGGAGACGGGGAGCACCCAGGCCTTGTCCCGGGTGGTGCGCACGGTGCGGGAAGAGGCGGAAAACAATCGCGGCCACGTGGGGGACCTGGATGCCGCGGTATCAAAATTCAAGGTCGGAGAGGGAAGATGAATCGCATCATCGCAAAGCGCCTCCTGTCGGAGGACGTGTACCGCATCGAGGTGGAAGCGCCCTACATCGCCCGGGAGCGCAAGGCCGGACAGTTCGTCATCGTGCAGGCCGATACGGAGTGGGGGGAACGAATACCCCTGACCATCGCGGACGCGGATCCCGGGAAGGGGACCATCGCCCTGGTGTTCCAGGCGGTGGGGGCGTCCACCCACAAGCTGGCCCGGAAGGAACCGGGGGACGAGATAGCCGTCCTGGGGCCCCTGGGCAATCCGACCCACATCGAGAACTTCGGCCACGCGGTCTGCGTGGGGGGCGGGATCGGCGTGGCGCCCCTGCATCCCATCGTCCAGGCCCTGGCGGCCGCGGGAAACCGTCTGACCGTCATCATGGGTGCCCGCACCAGGAGTCTCCTCATCATGGAAGAGGAGATGCGGGCCCTGGCGGACGACCTGATCGTGGTGACCGACGACGGATCCTACGGGCGCAAGGCCCTGGTCACCGAGCCCCTCAAGGAGATCTGCTCCCGGGACCCGAAGCCGGACCTGGCCGTTGCCATCGGGCCGCCGATCATGATGAAATTCTGCGCCGAGACCACCCGTCCCTTCGGGGTGCACACGGTGGTGTCCCTGAACACCATCATGATCGACGGCACGGGGATGTGCGGGGGTTGCCGGGTCTCCGTGGGCGGCGAGACCAAGTTCGTCTGCGTGGACGGGCCGGAGTTCGACGGCCACAAGGTGGACTTCGAACAGATGATGCGCCGCCTGCGGGCCTACAAGTCCATCGAGGACGCCGCCCACGAGAAGTGCCATCTGGAGATGGCCGCCGGGGAGCTGGCCGCGAGACAGGCCGCGGAGACCGGGAAGGGAGGCGGCCGATGATCCGCACGAGCGAACAGCTTGCCGCCGAAGCCCGAACCGTCTGGGCCGACATCTCCGGTCGGGAACTCAAGCCGAAAGACCGCCTGGCCATCCCGGTCCAGGACATGCCCTGCCAGGATCCCGTGGAGCGGGGCCGCAACATGAACGAGGTGGCCCTGGGCTACACGGAGGAGCAGGCCCGGGTGGAAGCCTCCCGGTGCATCCAGTGCAGGAACGCCCCCTGCATCGCGGGCTGCCCGGTGCGGATCGACATCCCCGCCTTCATCGGCAAGGTGCGGGACGGGGACTACGCTTCCGCCGCGGCCATCATCAAGCGGACAAACCTCCTGCCCTCCATCTGCGGCCGGGTCTGCCCCCAGGAGGTCCAGTGCCAGCTTCCCTGCACCCTGGGCAAGTCCCTGGGAGGGGTGGACAAGGCCGTGCAGATCGGACGGCTGGAGCGCTTCGTGGCGGACTGGGAGACCCGGGAGGGGACGGCACAAGCCCCGGAGATCGCCCCGGATACGGGAAAGCGGGTGGCGGTGATCGGCTCCGGGCCCGCGGGCTTGACGGTGGCCGCGGACGTGCGCCGGGCCGGCCACGGGGTGACCATCTTCGAGGCCTTCCAGAAACCCGGGGGGGTCATGGTCTACGGCATTCCCGAGTTCCGGCTTCCCAAGGCCATCGTCAAGGCCGAGGCCGGGGCCTTGGAAACCCTGGGGGTCAAATTCGAGCTGAACTTCCTGGTGGGCCGGACCCGTCCCCTCGCATCCCTGCTTTCCCAGGACGGCTTCGACGCCGCCTTCGTGGGAGTCGGGGCGGGGCTGCCCAAGTTCATGGAGATCCCCGGGGAGAACCTGGTGGGGGTCTTCAGCGCCAACGAGTACCTGACCCGGGCCAACCTGATGAAGGCCTACGACCGGAACCGGGCCTTCACCCCCATCTATCCCTCCCGCCGTGTGGCCGTGCTGGGTGGAGGCAACGTCGCCATGGACTCGGCCCGGATGGCCCTGCGCCTGGGGGCCGAGGAGGTCCGGGTCCTCTACCGCCGCACCCGGGAGGAAATGCCCGCCCGTGCGGAGGAGGTGGAGCACGCCATGGAGGAGGGGGTGATCTTCGACTTCCTCTCCAGTCCCGTGGAGATCCTGGCGGATTCCGAGGGAAAGGCCGCGGGCCTCCGGGTCCAGGCCTTCCGCCTGGGCGACCCGGACTCCTCGGGCCGCAGGTCCCCGGTGGCCATACCCGGGGCGGTCACGGAGGTGCCCTTCGACACTGTCATCGTGGCCATCGGCAACGAGTCCAACCCCCTCCTGGCGCGTACGACGCCGGGCCTGGTGGTGGACAGGAAGGGCCGGGTCATCGTGGACGAGGCTCAGAAAACCTCGGTGGACCGCATCTACGCGGGGGGGGACATCGTCCTGGGCGCGGCGACCGTGATCCTGGCCATGGGGGAGGGCCGCAAGGCCGCCGCCTCCATAAACGGCATCCTTTCGAACGGACAAAGCTGATTATTGACCTGCGGAACCATAGATCCAACAAGATCTACAAGATGGATCAAGATGAACAAGATGGAGCAGGGGTGTTAATCCTCCAGTATTCATCTTGTTCATCCCTGCCAAAATCTTGTTCATCTTGTTGGCTCTATGGTAGTTGGCGTCTTGTCCTGACCGGGGCCTTTGCGGGATAATCGGGGCGCAGTCCGGAGGATTCAATGCGCCCGAGTTTCCGAGCCCTCGCCCTGATCGCTTTAGTCTCCGCGGCGGTTTTCGCCGCCGCCGCCCAGGATGTCGTCCCCGCCCCGTCGCCGGAGCCGGACCCCCTGCCCGCCGCCCCCGCGCCGGTTCCGGCTCCCGTTCCCTCCTTCTCGCCCGCCCCCGCGCCGATTCCCTCCCGGGTGGACGCCCTGGAGCTCTATCGCCAGGGCCGGAACCTGGAATCCTCGGGGCGGATCGCGGAAGCCCAGGGGCGGTATAGGGACGCCGTCGCGGCCTGCGACCGCGAGCTGGCCGCCGATCCTTCCCGCATGGACGCCTACGCCGTCAAGTGCTGGTCCCTTTTCCGCCTGGACCGGTTCCGGGAGGTGGTGGACGCGGCCGCCGCGGGCCTCAAGGTCCGCTATGATCCCCGGCTTTCCGAGGTGATGGGGGAGGCCTACTTCCACCTGGGCAACAACGAGCTGGCCCTCCGGAATCTCCAGCGGTACATCGAGAACGTCGGGGAATTCGGGGACCGGGTGTCCACGGCGTATTTCTACATGGGCGAGGTCTACCAGCGCCTGAAGAAGTACGACCACGCGGACATCGCCTATGCCCTGGCGGTTCATCGGGATCCCTCCATGTCCCGGTGGTGGTTCCGGTACGGCCAGGCGGTGGAGGCCCTCTCGGACTTCCGGCGCGCGGCGGATTTCTATGCCCGGGCCCTGAAGCTCTCTCCGGAGATGAAGGAAGCATCGGAAGCCCTGGCCCGGGTCCGTTCCCGAATTTGAGCAGAGTCTGCGCCAACGGTTCCCTGGACAAAACAAGGAAGGTCCTAGCAGACGAAATCAACCACAGAGGCACAGAGAACACATAGGGGGAACGAGAACAATTAGAAAGATTAACAATCAACGATACCGATGGTCACAGGATAATCCTGCTCTGGATTGGGATCTTTGCCCGTTATCTTTTTCTCGGCGTATCGTGTCTATCCTTTCTCTATCCTGTGCATCCTGTCTCTTTTAGGTTATCCCCCCCTCTTTCTTCTTCATCTTCTCTCTGTGTCTCTGTGCCTCTGTGGCGCATTGTTATAGCAAGCTGACGGGATCCACGTCCGTCTCCAAACGGCAGTCCGCGGGGGGCTCGAATTCCCGGAGCAGCCCGGAAACGGACCTGTGCAGCCCGCCCATGCCGGGCGCCCTGAGCACCACGTGGAGACGGAAGGTCCCGGCCATGGAGGAGATGGGGCATTCGGCGGGTCCCAGGATCTCCGCGTCCGCGGGCAGGGACCTCGCCGCGGCCTCGGCGAAGGCCCGCGCCCCCTCCCAGGCCCGGTCGGCCCTGCGCGACCGGAACACGATCCGGATGATCCGGGAGTAGGGCGGAAAGCCCAGGTCCCTGCGCGCCGCGAGCTCGGAGGCGTAGAATCCCTCCACGTCCTGGGCCGCGGCGAACCGGATGGTGGGGGATTCGGGGCGGAAGGTCTGGAGTATGACCCGGCCGTCCGGCGAGAACCGCCCCGCCCTCCCCGCCACCTGCACCACCAGGGAGAAGGTCCTCTCCGCCGCCCGGAAGTCCGGCAGGTTCAGGGAGGTGTCCGCCAGGACGATCCCGACCAGCTTGACCCCCGGGAAGTTGAGGCCCTTAGCCACCATCTGGGTTCCCAGGAGGACGTCGATCTTCCCGTCCCGGAATCCGTCCAGCATGCGGTCCAGCTCGCCCTTGCGGGCCGCGCTGTCCGCGTCCAGCCGCGCCGCGGAGAGGCCGGGGAAGCGGGCGGCCAGCTCCTCCTCCACCCGCTCGGTGCCGAAGCCCGCCCAGCCCACGTCCAGGGATCCGCACGCGGGGCAGGCCCGGGGCGGCGCCTCGGAATAGCCGCAGTAGTGGCACAGGAGGCGGTTGCGGTCCTTGTGGTAGGTGAGGCCCACGGAGCAGTGGCGGCATCGGATCTCCGCACCGCAGGACC
>JBFZER010000200.1:0-3625 GCA_041306765.1 Spirochaetota bacterium
TAAACCGTTAATGTCTCTGCCAGAGCATTGTGGTAGGCGTCACCGGCAGAGCCGACCGACGCCTGGATCCCGATCTTGGCCAAGCGTTCGGAGTATCGAATGCTGAGGTATTGCGAACCACGATCCGAATGGTGAATCAGATTACCCTTGACCTTGCGAGCCCAGATCGCCTGCTCGAGCGCATCGAGCGTCAGATCGGCGCTCATCGACGTGGAAACGCGCCATCCGACGATCATCCGCGAGTATACATCGACGATGAAGGCGACGTAGACGAAGCCCGACCACGTCGCGACGTAGGTGAAATCGGCGACCCAGAGCTGGTTCGGCCGATCGGCGCGGAACCGCCTCTGCACGAGGTCGAGGGGCCGCGGATCCTTGTCCGCGGCGATGGTCGTTCGCGTGGTGCGGCCCCGGACGACGCCCCGCAGGCCCATTTCGCGCATGAGCCGCTCGATCGAACAGCGTGTCGTATCGATGCTTTTACGTTTGTATTGTCGCCGTCTCAGGCTAACCCAGGGCGGTGCAGATAGAAAAGGTGTCTGAAAAGAGAATGAAGTAGGGCTGATCTCAAACCTACGAGGGGGTAGCGGAGAAGCGCCGCGCGGTACGCGCGGCCTTCGGAGTTAGGGGGAGCCGCGTACAAGAACGCCGCCGCGGCCCCCGAGACGGAATCGACCGCTACCGTATTCTCCCCCGGTGGTACAGTCCGGGAATAGGCGGTGCACCCGCGGAACCCGTCGGGAAGCGCGTTACAAGAAAGAGGTGCGCACGGGAGCGGAGGGATACCCGGGCGCGCGACTCCGCAGGTTCCGTAGGAACCGAGGACTTAGCGCGATCGGGTATCCCGCAGCAGGACCCGTGCGCACTCCTTATTTAGGGCGCTTCCCGAGGAGTTTTCTCGGATGTGCTCCCCCTATTCCCGCTCCCCCAGCAGTTCCTTGATCTCCCGTATGTCCCGCACCAGCTTCGTCCGGTCCAGGTTCTGGAAGCGCTTGGGGACCATCTCCTTGCTGGTGCACTCCAGGACCGCCACCAGGTTCTGGAGCTCGATCTCGTGGGGATAGGCGGGGGGCACGAAGTCCGCCAGGATGTCGTCCATGTCCTCCCGGGTCACGAAGGACCGGTTGTCCATGGCCGCCCGGAACTTGGCCCGGATCAGGACCGCCTCCAGGTCCGCCCCGGAGAATTCGTACTTGAAGCGCTTCAACAGGTCCCCGATGGGGAACTTCCGGATGGACAGGTCCAGCTTGCGCACCAGGGTGTCGAAGAGAGCCTCCTTCTCCGCGTCCGTGTCGGGGTAGAAGAGGGCCAGGTGCTCCTCCGCCCGGCCCTGGCGCTTGAGGTCGATGGGGATCAGGTCCGGGCGGCAGGTGATCAGGAACCAGATGATGCGGCCCCGGTACTCGGTGTTCCCCATGAACGAGGCGATCTGGGCGAAGATGCGGTTGGAGGTGCCCGAGTCGCCCTCCTGGTTGCGGTCCCCCAGGAAGGCGTCGGCCTCGTCGATCATCACCGCCACGGGGGACATGGCCTTGAGGATGTTCAAGACCTTTTCCAGGTTGGACTCGGTCACCCCCTGCCACTTGGACCGGAAGTTCTTGAACTTGACCATGGGGATCCCGATCTCCCCGGCGAAGGCGGTGACCAGGAAACTCTTGCCCGTGCCCACGGGCCCGGCGATGAGGTAGCCCATGGGCAGGACGTCCAGCCGCCCCTGCTTGAGGGCCCGGGCGGCACTCTTGAAGCGCCTCTTCACGAAATCGTGGCCGGACACGAAGGACAGGTCGTGCTCGGTCTCCAGGAACTCCAGGAGCCCCGCGGCCTCGTTCTCGATGATCTCCTTTTTCTTCTGCTTGAGGTAGTCCATCGAGATGGGAAGGTCCTCCTGGTAGGACTCCGCGGCCAGGCGGTTCAGGTTCATGAGGTTCAAGCCCGAGGTGATGGTCCCCACCTCCCGGGGTCCCAGGCCCTTGTCCAGGAGCAGGGTCTTCCGCCGCTCCAGGAACTCCAGGAAGCTGATGCGCACGGCCTCGTCGGGTATCGGGATCTGCACCTTGACGGTGGTGGGGGAGGAGACGATCCGGGGGTTGATGTCCGTCAGGTTCTCGGTCAGGAGGATCACCGAGACGTCCCCCCGGGTGAACACGGGGTCGTGGGACCAGCGGTTCAGGGTGACGAAGCAGTACCGGTCCTCGTCGGACAGCCGGGCCACGTCGCTGGCGGGCAGGAAGGTCTCCGCGTAGTCCGCGATCAGGACGATCCGCTTCTTCTTGGGGATGTTGAGGAGGAAGTACTCCTCCAGGTACTTGAAGGCCAGCAGGGGGTCCGGGGAGACGAGGTCGTCCCGGGGCACGTCGGGGTTCCTCTCGGCGTGGGCGTCCAGGTAGGCCTTCATCATCTCGGGGGTGCAGAAGGTGACCCCCGAGGACCGGTCCCAGAAGGCTATGATGTCCCGGTTTCCGAAGAGGACCTCGGACACGTAGTCCTGGATCTTCACGAAGATGAACTCCCCCTCGTTCATCTTGTGGGGCAGGAAGTCCCGGATGTTCCCGTGGACGATGTAGAGGTTGGCGGTCTTGGAAAGGTATTTGTAGGACAGCTCCTGCGCCCAGGCCGGGAGGATCTTGATGAAGGGCAGGTTCTTGACGATGAGCTGGTCTTTCATGGGGGAAGTATACGGTGAACGGTGGACGGTGAACAGTGAATAGTGAACGGTAGACGGTAAGCAGTGAACGGAAGTGACCCTTGAACCGCGGCCCAATTCCACGCCTATTCGCAGCCGTCTTCCGCCTACTGCATTCACTTCCGTCCACCGACCACTGTCCACTGTCCACTGTCCACCGCCTTTGACTTCCCGCCGCCGTCTGTCTAGAATTCACACCATCAGGAGGTCAGCATGGCGGCTGTACGGAAGGCGGCCCGGACGGAATCCGAGCCCCGGGCCTGGGTGGCGGCGGCCAACATGGGCCTGGGGCACAAGCGGGCGGTGCGGCCCCTGGCGTCCCTGGCCGAGGGGGGGATCCTGATCGTCAACGATCCCGCCTTCGCGGACCCCGAGGAACGGAAGCTCTGGGAACGCCTCCTTAAGATCTACGAAAAGCTCTCCCGGGCCCGGGGGATCCCCCTGGTCGGGCCGGCCCTCTTCGGAATTCTGGACTACTTCCAGCGGATACGGTCCCCCTATCCCCGGGTGGATCTCTCGGCCCCCTCGGTCCAGACCCGCTTCGTGGACCGGATGCTGGAGAAGGGCCTCTGCCGGACCCTCCTGGCAAAGATCCGGGAGAAGCCCCTGCCCCTGGTCACCTCCTTCTACCACCCCGCGGTGGCCGCGGACCGGGCGGGCTGGGGCCGGATCTACTGCATAATCTGCGACGCGGACATCAACCGGGTCTGGGTGCCCTCCCATCCCCGGGAATCCCGGATCGAGTACCTGGTGCCCTGCGGATCCGCCATGCGGCGGCTCAAGCAGTACGGGGTCCCGGACGAGCGGATCTGGATGACCGGCTTCCCCCTGCCGGTGAGTCTCCTGGGGGACGAGAGCCTTTCCGTCCTGCGCCGGGACCTGGGCCGGCGGCTCCGCCGCCTGGACCCGGAGGACCGGTTCCGCCCCCTCCACGGCCGGAAC
>JBFZER010000201.1:0-14021 GCA_041306765.1 Spirochaetota bacterium
ATTCCGGCACACCGCGATGATGCACTCCCACGATGTCGCCCGGCTGTCCTACATGGCCCGGGCGATGAACTGTTCGCTCTTCGTGAAGAACGGTCCCTGCTACGCGGGGCTCGGGAAGGGAGGGGCGGGATACACCTCGTTCACCATCGCGAGCCCGACGGGCGAGGGAATCACCCGGCCCACCTCGTACACGCGGGAGCGCCGCTGCGCCCTCGTGGATTATTTCCGGATCGTGTGAGGGATTGCAGGATGAAGCTGGGGAAGGTGATCGGCCGGGTCGTCAGCACCCACAAGATGGAATGCCTGGCGGGATTGAAGCTGCTGCTCGTCCAGCCTGTGGACGAGAACGGCGGAGCCGCGGGTTCCCCCCTGGTGGCCTTCGACGCCGCCAAGGCGGGGGAAGGCGACTTGGTGATGTTCGAGTCGGGGAAGGAAGCCGCCCAGGCCAATCCGAACGGATGGTTCAATCCGGCCGACGCGGCGATCCTGGGCGTGGTGGATGCCGTGAACCGGGCGGGCGGGGAATGATACTCGCGAAGGTCGTGGCGAGCGTCGTGTCCACGGAAAAGGACGCGCACTACGTCGGGAAGAAGATACTCGCCGTGCAGCCTCTCGACCCGTCGGGTTCGCCCCGGGGCAGGACGATACTGGCCGTAGACGGCGTTCAGGCCGGGATCGGGGACCGCGTGCTGGTCGTGGACGAGGGCGGATCGGCCCGGACCGTGATCGGCGACGAGGGAGCCCTGACGGTCCGGACGGCGATCTGCGGCATCGTGGACCGGGTGGACATCGAGGAGGACGCGTGAGCGTGGAAGAGGGAAAGACGCCCGTCGAGGCCGTGCACAGCGTCGCGATAGGATCGGACCACGGGGCGGTGGAGCAGAAGACGATGCTGGTCAGCTACCTGGGGCTCCTGGGGTACCGCGTGGTGGACGTAGGGACCTTCGGAACCGAGAAGGTGGATTACCCGGACATCGCGCTGGCCGTCTGCCGGAAAGTCCGGAGCGGAGATTGTCAACGGGGGATACTCCTGGACGGAGCGGGCATCGGTTCGTGCATGGCGGCAAACAAGGTGCGCGGCATTCGGGCCGCCCTTTGCTACGACCTGCGGACCGTGGTGAACAGCCGGGAGCACAACAACGCGAACGTCCTGACCCTCGGCGGGCCTTTGCATACCGCGGACAGGCTGGCCGAAATGGCCAGGGTCTGGCTGGAGACCCGGTTCGAGGGAGGGCGCCACATCGTGCGCATCAACAAGATCATGGCCATAGAGCGCGGAGGCTCCGAAGGATGATGGACGAGGAAAAGGTGATCGAGAGAATAGTGCAGGAAGTCCTGTCGAGGATGGGGACCAAGGATCCATCCGCCCCCCAGGCACGGAAGCCGGAGACTCCGCGGATCGTTCCGGCGGACCTGGCGTCCCTGATAGACCATACGATGCTCAAGCCCGAGGCCACGGAGGAACA
This sequence comes from Spirochaetota bacterium, assembly GCA_041306765.1. Taxonomy (GTDB): domain Bacteria; phylum Spirochaetota; class Spirochaetia; order Treponematales; family UBA12059; genus JAAYUR01. Next base: position 1,467 of record JBFZER010000201.1, read on the forward strand.
GGTCGATGTCCTGTGCGACGAGGCCGCCAAGCACCGTTTCTATTCCGTCTGCGTCAACTCGAGCTGGGTGGAGCGCTGCGCCCGGAGGCTGGGCGGCACGGGCGTCAAGGTCTGCGCCGTCGTGGGATTTCCCCTGGGGGCCATGGCCAGCCGGGTGAAGGCCTTCGAGGCCCGGACGGCCGTCTCCCACGGAGCCGCTGAGATCGACATGGTGATGAACATAGGCGCCCTGAAGGCCGGGGACCTCAAGACCGTGCGGGAGGACATGCTTGCGGTGCGAAGGGCCTGCCGTTCCGGCATTGTCCTCAAGGTCATCATCGAGGCTTGCCTGCTCACCGACGCGGAGAAGGTCCTGGCCTGCCAGATCGCGAAGGACGCGGAGGCGGATTTCGTCAAGACGTCCACGGGATTCTCCAAGACCGGAGCCACTCCCGCGGACGTGGCCCTGATGAGGCGCACCGTGGGACCCGCGATGGGAGTCAAGGCCGCGGGAGGGATCCGCAATTTCGAGGACGCCCTGGCCATGCTCGCCGCGGGGGCGACCCGGCTGGGGACCAGCCAGGGCGTATCCCTGGTGAGCGGTCAGGCGGCCGGCGGATCCTACTGAGACCCCGCGCCGCGAAACCGCTTTGGAAAAATCACGGAAGCTCGAAGAGCTTCCGCGCCGCCGAATCGTTTAAAGAAGATCGCGGAAGCTCTTTGAGCTTCCGCGCCGCGAAACCGTGCGTCGCACGGTTTCGCGCTAACGCTTGCCCTGGTCGTAGGGCTCCCCCGCGGCCCGGGGCGCCTGGCTGCTCTTGGAGAAGAGCACCAGGGCGATCAGGGTGACCACGTACGGGAACGCCTTGAGAAGAAGGCCCGGGATGCTGGAGAACTGGGGTATCACCTGGGAGACGTTGGCTATGGTGGCCGCGAACCCGAAGAAGGCCGTCGCGCCCAGTATGCCCAGGGGTTTCCACTGCCCGAAGATCAGGGCGGCCAGGGCCAGGAACCCCAGTCCCGCCACGTTTCCGTTGAACTCCCCGGAATAGGTGACAAGGATCACCCCTCCCGCGAGACCCGCCAGGGCTCCCGACAGCAGGACCGCGATATAGCGCATCCGATACACGTTTATCCCCGCCGCGTCGGCCGTCTGGGGATGCTCCCCGCAGGCGCGAAGCCGCAGCCCGAAGGGCGTCTTGTAGATGACGAACCAGGCCAGGGCCAGGACCGCGGCCATGAGCCAGGTCGTGGCGTAGGTCTTGGTGAAGAAGAGGGCGCCCAATACCGGGATGTCCGATAAGACCGGGATGTCCGAGGGGATGAAGCCCAGGACGATCCGGACGTTCCCGGAGCCGGTCATGGTGCGGGCGAGGAATACGGTGAGGGATCCGGCGATCATGTTGATGGCCGTACCGCTGATTACCTGGTTGGCTTTCAGGCTGATGCTGGCGAAGGCGTGAAGCAGGGAGAACAGGGCTCCCACGACGACCGCCGCCACCAGGCCCAGCCAGAGGGCCGCGGGATTCCCGGGGCCGAGCACGGCCTCCATCCGGCTGGCCACCACGGCGCAGGTGAAGGAGCCGGAAACCATCAGGCCCTCGAGACCTATGTTCACCACCCCGGAGCGTTCGCTGAACAGGCCCCCCAGGGATGCGGCCAGAAGCGGCACGGTGAAGGCCACCGCGTAGGGAAAGATCAAGGCGAGGGTCTGCATCCTAGGCCTCCTTGTTCCTCTTGCGTCCGAGGCTCTCCCACAGGCGGGTGAAGAGCACGCCGGTGGCGGAGAAGTAGATGATGATGGCGATGATGGTGTCCCCGATCTCCGGGGGCACCTTGGTCATGGCGTTCATGAAGCCCTTGCCGGAGTGGAGTATCCCGAAGAATATCGAAGAGGCCAGCACGCCCCAGGGGCTGTTGGCTCCCAGAAGGGCCACTGCGATCCCGTCGAACCCGGCCGCCGGCAGGACCCCGATCTGCATGTTCACCGCGTAGCCCAGGTAGTAGGTCCCGCCGGCGAGGCCCGCGAGGGCGCCGGAAATCCCCAGGGAGACGAGAATATTGCGGGGCACGTGGATGCCCGCGTACTCCGCGGCGTGGCGGTTGAATCCCACCGCCTTGAGTTCGAAGCCCAGGGTGGTCTTGTCCAGGACGATCGCGATGACGACGACCCCCGCGACGGCCAGGAAGATCCCCATGTTTATGTAGGATCCCCGGAAAATGTTCGTGAGCCATTCGACCCGGAAGGAAGCCAGGGCCGGAATGCGGCGGGACTCGGTTTCCAGGAAAGCTCCCTTGAAATACGCGGGAATGGTGTAATACACGGTCCAGTAGGCGATCCAGTTCATCATGATGGTGGCCACCACCTCGTGCACGTTGAACCGGGCCTTGAGGAACCCGGGAATCGCGGCCCAGAGGGCGCCGGCGGCGGCGGCGGCCAGCACGATGACGGGCAGGAGGACGGCGCGGGGCATCTGGACCGAGAGTCCGATGGCCGTGGCCGCAAGGCCTCCCATCAGCATCTGCCCGGCGGCCCCGATGTTGAACAGCCCGGTCTTGAAGGAGAAGGCCACGGCCAGGCCGGTGAAGATGAGGGTGGTAGCGGAGGCCAGGGTGTTGCCGATGCGCTCCATGTTCATCAGGCCGCCGCGGAAGAGGTAGTAGAATCCGGTCAGGGGGTTGGAGCCGGACAGGGCCATGAATATCGCGCCTGCGAGCAGCCCCAGGACCGTCGCGGCCAGGGCGGTAAACAGACTCTTGTAGCGGTTCATTCCATCCCTCCCGTGCCCGCGATGCCCGCCATCATGAGGCCGATCTCGCTTTCGTTGGTTTCCTTCGGCAGCTTGACGCCCGTCAGCTCCCCGTGGCTGATCACCGCGATCCGGTCCGACAGGTCCATGATCTCGTCCAGCTCCAGGGACACCAGGAGCACCGCCTTGCCGTTGTTGCGCTGCTCCACGAGCCGCTTGTGGATGTACTCGATGGAGCCCACGTCCAGACCGCGGGTGGGCTGAACGGCCAGGAGGAGGTCGGGATCGTGGTCGATCTCCCGGCCCACTATGGCCTTCTGCTGGTTCCCCCCCGAGAGCGTCCGGCCCACGGACAGGGCGCCCGGTCCGGACCGGACGTCGAAAACCTGGATAAGTTTTTCCGCGTGCTCCCGGATGGCCCTGCGGTTCAGGAACCCTCTCCGGGAGTAGGGTTCCAGGCCGTAGATTTCCAGGATGAAGTTGTCCTCCATGGAATAATCCAGGACCAGGCCCCGTTTCTGGCGGTCCTCGGGGATGTGGGCCATTCCGGCCATCACCCGGGAATGGATGTCGTCGTGGGTGATGTCCCGTCCCTTGAAAAGTATGGAGCCGGATTCCACCTTGCGCAGCCCGGTCAAGGCCTCCACCAGCTCGGTCTGCCCGTTGCCGTCCACCCCCGCCAGCCCTAGGATCTCCCCCCGGTGCACTTTGAGGGAAAGGTTTTTCAGGGCCTGGGTCTTCCGGCTGGAGAGGACGTTCAATCCGCGGATCTCCAGGACCGCCTCGCCGGGCGCCTGTTCCTTCTTGTCCACCTTGAAGTTGACCGTCCGCCCGACCATCATCTCGGCCATCCGGGATTCGGCGATGCCTTCCACGTCCACGGTATCGATGACCTTGCCGCGCCGGATGATGGTGCAGCGGTCCGCTATGGCCTTGATCTCCTTGAGTTTGTGGGTGATCAGGAGGATGGATTTCCCCTCCTTGAGGAGGTTCCGCATGATCTGCATGAGATCTTCGATTTCCTGGGGCGTCAGCACCGCGGTGGGCTCGTCGAAGATGAGCACCTCGGCGTTGCGGTAGAGCATCTTGATGATCTCCACCCGCTGCTGCATGCCGACGGATATGTCCTCGATCCTGGCGTCGGGATCCACATTGAGGCCGTACTGCTCTGAAAGGGCCTTGATCCGCTTGGCCGCGTCCCGGGTCTGCAGCATGGGGCCGACGGTGGGTTCCATGCCCAGGATGATGTTCTCGGTCACGGTGAAGTTGTGCACCAGCTTGAAGTGCTGGTGCACCATCCCGATTCCCAGGGAGTTGGCGACGTTCGGGTTATGGATGGCGACTTCCTTCCCCCGGACCTTGATGATCCCGGAGTCGGGCCGGTAGAGCCCGAACAGGATGCTCATCAGGGTGGACTTGCCCGCCCCGTTCTCGCCCAGGAGGGCATGGATCTCGCCCTTCTTGAGCTGGACGGTGATATCGTCGTTGGCGCGTATGCCCGGGAAGTCCTTCGTGATGTTGAGCATCTCCACGATGTAATCCATGCTCCCTCCTTGGCGCGGGCCCGGGAGGGGAGACTCCCTGGCGCCGTTATTCCGGGATTGCGGTGATGCAGTATAATCCGGCCGTACGGTATCGACAAGAAAAAAGGCCGCAGCCGGGTAAGGCTGCGGCCTTCGAGACGCTCTGCGGGCTCTTACTTTATGAAGGTGCCCTGGTCGGCGGGAACGGCGATGGTTCCGGCCTGCATGAGCTTGAACACCTCCGCGACCTTGGCCTGGACCTCGGCGGAGAGGTTGGGGTTCTTGGCGGGGATGCCGACGCCGTTGTTCTTGGCGTCGAAGATCAGGGTCTTCCCGCCCGGGAAGGCGCCGCCGAGTTCGGCCTTGACCATGTCGAAGGCGGCCACGTCGATGCCCTTCATGGCGCTGGTGAGGATGATGGACTTGTCGCCCGAGTAGATGCCCTCGGCGTACTGGTCCACGTCCACGCCCACGATCCAGGCGGTCTTGCCCGCGGTGGCCCGGGCCTTGGCCTCGTTGATGGCGCCCACGCCCACGCCGCCGGCGGCGGCGAAGATCACGCTGACTCCCTTGTCGTACATGGAGGCGGCGATCTGCTGACCCGCGGCCACGTTGTCGAAGGAGCCCTGGTAGATCACGTTCTCGGCCTTCATGGTGATCTTGGTCCCCAGGTTCTTGTTCGCGTAGTCCACGCCGCGCTGGAAGCCCCAGTTGAACTTCTGGACCGGGGGAATCTCCATGCCGCCGATGAAGCAGAAGGAGCCGGTCTTGACCTGGAGGGCGGCGGCGACGCCGGCCACGAAGCCGGACTCGTGCTCGGCGAAGAAGATGGATACGGTGTTGGGGCCTACGACGGACTTCCAGTCCCCGGCGTGGGGGCTGCCGTCGATGAGCACGAACTTGGCGTCCGCGTACTTGGTCTGGGCCTGGAAGATGGTGGTCTCGAACTTGAAGCCCGGGGTCACGACGAACTTGTATCCGGCGTCGTAGAGGTTGCCGATTTCCTTGAGGTAGTCGGCCTCGGTGGTGCCGGAGGGCTTGAGGTATTTGGTGTCGAGCTTGAACTCGGCGCCGGCGCGGACCACGCCTTCCCAGGTTCCCTGGTTGAAGGACTTGTCGTCGATGGTGCCGGCATCGGTGACCATGCCGACCTTCAGGGACTTGGCGGGCGCCGGGGCTTCTTTCTTGGCGCAACCGGCGATCGCCAGCACCACCAGGATGCCGATGAGGACGATGGAGATCTTGGATTTCATGAAGGTTTCCTTCACATTTGGAACATTACGGACACACAAGGCGCCCGTCCGACGTGCCGTGCCGCCGGCAGTATTCGCGAGCCGATCGCGCAGCACCGGGGCCTTAGATAATACAACACAGGCCCGGAGTGCACAAGGGGAAGTCCGCCGGAGTCCGCGGCCCCGGGAGACCGGGGCCTAGAATTCCGCTTCCACCCGGTCGCTCCGGGCGTCCGAGACATACCGCACGTGGAGGGTCAGGAATGCCACCATGACCAGGCCCAGACCCCTCCATCGTCCGTCCTCGATGTCGTAGCCTACCCGGGGATTTTTCCCGCCCCGGGCGAAGGAGCGGAACCTCTCGGACCGGAAGGAGAACACCAGCCGGGCTCCCGCCCCCCGAAGGCTTATCGAAGCCCGGATGGAGTCGCCCTCCAGGGGGCGGGCATGACGGATGAGGTTGTCCAGGATCTCAAGGCCCGCGAGCCGGACGCGATCCCGCAGTCGGGAATCCGCGAACTCCGCTCCATCCAGCCAGTCCTCGAACCGGGGAACGGCGGAAGCGTCTCCCGGGAAGGAGGCCTTGCGGCGAGCGGGGCGGGGCGGGGGGGTCACGGGGTATCCGTGGAAACGCGGGCGGCCGCCCGCCTAAGCCAGGCCTTTCAGGGATTGGACCACGGGGAACCGGTCCACGAATCCCGTGGACTCTATGGCCAGGCGAACGATCTCCGAGGGCTTGAGGATCCAGAGCTTCCGGCCCGAGGCTTCCGCCTCCTCCATGGCCGCCATCAGCACGCCGAGGCCCGCGGAGGAGAGGGTGCTCACCTTCTCCATGTCCACCACCGCGTCGGATCGTTTGACGGCCCTGTAGATCTTTTCCTGGAATTCCGTGAAGGTGTAGCTGTTGACGGGCCCGGATACCCGGAGTATCCCGATGTCGTTTTCCCGGGTTTCTTCGATGGTGAGCTGGTTCATCCTTCGCTCCTGGCTTTCGTATCGTATTTCAACGCGAAGACGGTGATATCGTCCTCCATCCTGTTGTCCGTGTAGGCCAGAAGGTCCACGAGCAAGCCCTCCGCGAGTTCCTTCGCCGGGGCCGTCCGGTGGGTTCCGAAGGACCGCTGGAGCCGCTCCTTGCCGTATCGCTCCCCGCGCAGGCTTTCGGACTCCAGGATCCCGTCCGTGGAGATGACGAGCACGGAATCTTTCACGAGGGGAACCCGGCGAAGCTTGAGGTAGGGACCGATGTCCCGAACGAAACCCAGGACCTTTCCGTCCCCCTGAATCTCTATCACGGTGTTGAACGCGGGGGAATACATGTACATGACCGGGATGCCGCAGTTGATGAAGAACAGGGAATCCCGGGAGAAATCGAAGTAGCCGAAGACCCCGGCGAAGAACGTGCCCTTGGGGAGGTTTTCCTTTATGAAGGCGTTGGCCCGCTCGGCGATCCGGGTGAAATCCTTCTCTTCCTTCAGGAAGTTGCGGACCATGGTCTTCAGGATGAGCATGGACATGGAGGCGTTCAAGCCCTTGCCGGAGACGTCCCCCACCACGAAGAAGTACCGGTCCGGCCCCAGTCCGACGAAGTCGATGAAGTCGCCCCCGAGCTTGCGGGTGGACCGGGCGATGAAGTGGGCGTCCGCCTTGGGGTGGGAGATGCGGTCCACGTTTTCCTGGATGGATTCTATGACCTGGCTGGAGAAGGCGATCTCCCGGTCCACGGTGCCGAGGATGGATTCCCGGGCGATGTTCTTCACGTAGTAGAGCACGACGAAGAGCTTGCCGTAGATGGCCCGGAAGGTTTCGTAATCGTAGGACGTGTAATCCCCCCCGGAACGCCGGGCCCCGAGGGCGAAGATCCCCAGGGTCTCCCGCCCCTCCCGGACGACGATCAGGGCCTCCGCGCGCAGGGAGTCGTAGATGTCCAGGAGCTCCTTCTTGACCGAGGCGTAGGAGCGGTTGGCGATGACGTCGGTCTTGAGGAGTACCGTGATGCCCCGTACCGCCAGGGCCGCCAGGGCCGGGGAGTCGCCCCGGAGGACCAGGCCGGACCCGGTGGTGGAAAAGGCGGCCCGGAGCTCGCCGTCGTCGTCCGCGGCCAGCACGGTGAAGTCGGAGAATCCCAGGGGGCCGGACAGGATGGAATGGACCTCCTTGAGGACCGCATCCCGTCCTCCCGCGAGGTCCACGTGGGCCAGTTCGCTCTGCAGGTCTTCCCGGTACCTCCTGTGCCCCGCGATGGGGTCGAGGAACCGGTTCACGAAGTTGGAGGCCAGCCTGGTTCCCAGGACGAAGCAGAACGCGGCCCCCAGGAACGAGACCAGCGGGTAGTTCCGGATCATCAGGAAGACGGAAACCGCCATGCCGACCGGCACGCCCGCGAGCACCGCCAGTACCAGGTAGGATACCAGGCGCCGGCCGACCTCCTTCCACGCGAAGATCCGGGTGATCGATACCGCGAAGTAGTACCCCGTCCCAAGAACGATGGGACTGAGGGTGGAGACCAGGTACAGGGCTCCGATGCGGCTCACCTGGGGGAGACGGATGGCCGTCAGGTATCCCAGAACGATGCTGGCCGCGGTCCCCAGGGCCAGGATGAGGCTCTGCTGCTGGAAGATGCGGCTCCGCATGGCCAGGCTCCGGAACAGGAGCAGGCCGGCTCCCAGGAATCCCAGGCCCGCGGCCCCCATGGTGACCGCCCCGTAGAGGGGGCCCTCGTTCCGCAGGAAATCCAGGTTCACGCGCTCCACGTGGCTCACGTACAGGGGGGTGCCCAGGGTCAGGGCCAGGACCCCCGCGATCGCCGCCGCCGCCGCCAGGTCAGCCGGCCGGTTGCGGGACTCGTAGGGGAAATTCATGCAGACCCGGAACAGGACGATGTATCCCGCCGCCGCGGCCGAGGCCGCCAGGCGCGTGAAGAACAGGGGGACCGGCTGGTCTACGGTGTAGGGCTGGGCCGCGAGGTAGGCGATGCCCAGGGAGAGGGTGAACACCGAGAAGGACACGGCGACGGCCAGGAAGTACCGGCTCCAGGCGGTGTCCCGGATGCGGGTCCGGGCGCGGGCCCATAGCGTGAAGAGGACGGGAGGCGCGAGGAGTGCGAGAACCGTCAGTCCCATAGTCTTCCAACCTTGGCGGCAAGGATGGTGATGTCGTCGCGGAGCTGCCGCCCCTCCACGTACGAGTACGCGAACCCCGCGAGGCTCTCCACGATGCTCTCCGCGGTCTCCTTGGAGGTCTGCTGAAGGAGCCGCTCGAAGGCCGCGGATTCTCCCAGCTGCTCCCCGCCCTCGCCCTCGAGCTCCAGGAGCCCGTCGGACGCCAGAAGGATCACGTCGTCCGTGCGCAGGGGCATTTCCTCCACGGTGATTTCCCCGATGGGCAGGAGCCCGAGGAGGCTCATCGTGGACTCGAGCCTCTTGGGTTTCGCGCCCAGGGCGGTCTGGGAGACCACGATGGGGTCCGACATGGACGCGTTGACGTACCGCAGGACCTTCTCCCCCGTATCCACCAGGCCCAGGAAGATCACCGTGTACTTGTCCTCGAACCGCATGGCCCGGATGGCCTCGTCCACGTTGCGCACCAGGAGGGGGAGGTCCGTCTTGTCCGGGGCCACCCGGATGGTGTTGACGATGATGCCCATGATCAGGGCCGCCGCCAGGCCCTTGCCGGAAACGTCGCCCACCACCAGGAGGGTCCGGCGGTAGTCGATGGGGATGACGTCGTAGTAGTCCCCGGAGACGTTCACCAGGGGACGGTAGTAGGCGGCGGTCTCGAGCTTGGCCAGCTTGGGCATCTCCTTGGGCAGGAAGGACCGCTGGGTCTCCGCGATCAAGGACCATTCCTTTGAAAGGGTGGCGATGTTGAACAGCCGCGCCACCGTGATGATGCGGTCGAAGTACAGCTGAAGCTCGCCGTGGAGCAGGCGGAAGGCGTCCAACTCCGCGATCCCCGCCGTGCGGGTGAAGACGAATAGATGGTATCCCTTGCAGACGCTGAGGTATCCCCTGCATCCGACGTTGGAGGGGTGCAGCCCGTACTCGTCGTTCAGAAAGGCGAAACCTTCCGACCATTCCCGGAAGTTGCGGTGGAGGATCGCCAGGGTTTCGGGATCGTTGGTCAGGGTGGCCGGGCTGGCGTAGATCGTCTCCCAGGTCGCGCTCTTGACGAGAAGCACGCTCGCGTCCGCCCTCTTCTCCAGGCAGTCCCGGGCGGCTTCCACCAGGTCCGCCACGGTGAAGGAAACCCGGAGACGCTCCACGAAGTCCATGACGATCCGGGTTTCCGCCCGGTCGAAGTGCCTCCGGCGCATGTCCGTGTCCACGACCCGGAACAGGGCGTCCCGGATAAGGAAGAGCACCACAAAGGCCGCGGCGCCCATGAGGGTGGAGGATAGGAAGGGCATGCCCCCCGCCGCGAAGACCAGGATCAGCGCGAAGGCGGCGGCCAGAGTCAGGGTGCTCGCCCAGGCCGAGAGGCGCAGTGCTTTTTGCAGGACCATTCAGGTCTCCTTGGGCGCGGCCTTCAAGGCCTGGGATCTACGATGTTCCGGATGAACGATAAAAGGACGGTCAGGGCGTTCTCGTTCGCTCCGCCCTCGGGGATGATGATGTCCGCGAAGCGTTTGGTAGGCTCTATGAACTCGAAATGCCCCGGCCGCACGACGTTCAGGTACTGCTCGATGACGGAATCCACGGTACGCCCCCGCTCCTTGATGTCCCTGCCGAGCCTCCGGATGAACCGGATGTCGTCCGGAGTGTCCACGAAGATCTTGAGGTCGATCAGGTCCCGTATTCTCTTATCGGTGAAAACCATGATCCCCTCGAAGATAACCAGCTTCCGGGGGCTCACCTTGATGGTATGGTCCGCCCGGCGGTGGTGGACGAAATCGTAGGTGGGCATCTCGATCGGCCGCATCTCCTTGAGATCCTGGAGGTGCTCGGAGAGCAGTTCGTTGTCGAAGGCCTCGGGGTGGTCGAAGTTGAAGGCCGTGATGTTGGAGTTGGAGATGTACTCCGCGGACTTGTAGTAGTTGTCCTGGGGGATGAAGACGAAATCCGAGACGACCTCGGAGATCTTCCTCACGATCGTGGTCTTGCCCGCCCCGGAGCCTCCGCAGATCCCGATGATCATCGCCGTTCCCATGATGGGCCAGGATACCACCGCCCACGGGTAACCGCAACGGGAAAGGGCGGCCTCCGGATGGGGTTTATTTGATAATTCCAACAGGATGAACAAGATTATTCATGATTAACAAGATAAGAAATATAGAAATTAAAACGTTCGAATTAGAACGTAGAATTGGAAATCTTGTTAATCTTTTCCCATCTTGTTAATCCTGTTGGATTTATCCGGGAACCACATCCGGCCAGCGGTTCCGGAAGGCGACCTTTTCCAGGGGCTCCCTCTGGCGGGGGCCGGTTTCCCGCTCCTTCTGCCAGTCCGTCAGGAGCTCGTCGGAACCTTTCTTGCCCACGATCACCAGGGTCTGCACCACGTAGTCCTCGGGAATGCCCAGGGCCTTCCGGACCTTTCCGGGGGAGTACCCGGCGACGGGATGCGCCACCAGGCCCTCGTGGGCCGCCTGTAGGACCAGGCTCATGACCGCCAGGCCCAGGTCGAAAGGCGCGTAGTCCCGGCCCTCGTCCAGACGGCAGTCCAGGGAGGGCTTCTGGACCGCGGCCACGATCAGGGGGGCGCGGGTCGCCCACTTGTTGCCCTCCGACAGGGCAGCCCGGACACCCTCCAGGGCTTCCCCCGTGACAGCCACGAAGCGCCAGCTCTGTTTGTTGAAGCAGGATGGGGACGTATGAGCCGCCAGAAGCAGCCGATCTATCTGATCCTCCGGCAGGGGCTCCGGGGACAGCCCCCGGTACGCCCGGCGTTCCTCGATTTCCTTCATCAAGTCCAAGATTGGCCTCCAAGCTCCTCGGTCCTTCCCTTCCATAATACACGATAGGACCGCCACGAGCCATAGCACCTTGATTCCGGTCAGGTTGCTTTCGGGCATCCCATGAGATACGATACTCATTCCCGCCGCGCCGGGCGGCAGGCTTCTCCGAAAAACTACGATACTTGGGGTGGAGATGTACAAGGCAGCTGTTTTCGATTTCGGCAACGTGCTGTGCGGGTTGGACCGGATGGCCTTCGCCCGGGCCGCGGCCCCGCATTCCCGCCTGAGTCCCGAAGAGCTGGACAGGGCGATCTGGGGCGGGACCCTGGAGAGGGAACACGAGACCGGGGTGATCGATTCCAGGGGGTATTTCCGGAAAGTCGGCGAACTGACAGGGCTTTCACCGGACTATGGTTATGAAACCTTCTTCAAAGATTACTTGAAAATCGCGCTTCCCAACCCCGACGGGGAAGCGGGGCTCCTTCGCGCGCGAGAACTGGGAGCCCGCTGTTTTGTCCTTTCCAACACCTCCTGGATGCATTCCTCCGTCATTTTCAACAATGAAATACTCGCTTCGATTCCTGAACTGCATATCCTGTCCTATAAGGTGGGGTTCATGAAGCCCGATCCGCGTATCTGGCTTAAACTCCTGGAATGCACGGGGCTCCCGGCGTCGGACTGCCTATACATCGACGACGTGCCCACGTACTGCGAAGCGGCGAACTCCCTCGGTTTCGGAACGTATACCTACCGGATCGGCCGAGATAATCTCTCCCAAGTCGTGGAAACGATGTTAGAATCAGGTTAGAATTGAAGTTTGCCGCGTTGCCTTTGCAGCGTGCATCTAAGGAGGCCCCGATGAAACGTGTATTCGCAGTGCTGATCTGCTTCGCCATGGCCCTTTCGGCCTGGGCGGCTCCCAACGAGGTGGTAGTCTATACCGCGCATGAGGAAACCATTTACAACGCCCTGATTCCCATGTTCGAGAAGGAGACGGGAATCAAGGTCAACTACGTCAAGCTCGGCTCCGGCGACATCATAAAGCGAGCCAAGGCGGAAGCCGGGAATCCCCAGGCAGACGTGATCTGGAGCATAGGCGGCGAACAGCTCGAGGCCGAAAACCAGATACTCGCGCCCTACACCCCCAAGGACTGGGACAAGATCGCCTCCGTCTA
>JBFZER010000202.1:0-2932 GCA_041306765.1 Spirochaetota bacterium
CCGGATGATGCGCGCCCAGTCGATGGACCCGAGGCCCAGGGATCGGATCGCGGCCCCCAGGAGGATCACGTTCATCACCTTGGGATTTCCCAGCTTGGAGGCCTCGGCCGCGGCGTCCACAATGGAGGCTTCGGTATTGGACCGGAGCTCCTCCAGGATTCCCTCGGGGTACTCGACCTTTCCGGAGACCACGGGCATCGGCTTGATCCGGTAGTCGTTGACGACGGCCCTGCCTCCGGGCTTGAGGAAGCGGAGCCAGCGCAGGGCTTCCATCTGCTCGAAGCTGACCAGGATGTCCGCCCCGCCCACCTCGATGACCGGAGAGTGGACCTTCTCGTCCCCGTACCGGACCTGGCTGGACACCGAGCCGCCCCGCTGGGACATGCCGTGGATCTCGCTCATCTTGACGTCGTAGCCCGCTTCCATGAGCCCGGTGGTCAGGAGCTTGGCGGCCAGGATGGTGCCCTGTCCGCCCACGCCCACCAGCAGGATGCTCTTCACCATGGCGGTCCTCCTCATTCCCGCACGATGGCGGACTTGGGGCAGATCTGCGCGCAGACGCCGCAGCCTACGCACTGGTCCGGATCGATGCCGGACTTCTTCGCGGCGGAGTCGAAGGAAACCGCGGGGCACCCGCTCCGCAGGCAGGCCTTGCAGCCGATGCAGGTCTCCCGATCGACCCGGTACCGGGACTGGAAGGCGCCGGCGAACTCCGCATTGTCCTCGGGGCTGAAGCGCTTGAGGGCGCAGGGCCAGCGGGTGACGATCACCGAAGGTTCGTCCAGGGCAAGGGCCCAGTCCAGGGTCTCCCTGACCAGCTTGAGGTCGTTGGGATCGATGGTCCGCACCCGGGAGATCCCGCAGGCCCGGGCCAGGGCCTCGAAGTCCAGGTCCGGGGCCCGGTTTCCGTCGAGGGTGTAGCCGGAGCCCGGATTCTGCTGGTGACCGGTCATCCCCGTGATCCGGTTGTCCAGGATCACGTTGACCGTCCGGCTCCGGTTGTAGCCCACCATCAAAAGGGAGTTGATCCCGGTATGGAAGAAGGTCGAGTCCCCCAGGACCGAGACCACCCGCCGGGGCTTCTCGTCCTTCCGCATGTCGAAGACCTGCTGGGCCCCGTGGCCCGCGCTGATGCTGGCGCCCATGCAGATGCAGGTGTCCATGGCGTTGTAGGGCTCCGCGAAGCCCAGGGTGTAGCAGCCGATGTCCCCGGAGACCATGACGTTCCGCCGCCTGCCCAGCTCGTAGAAGAAGCCCCGGTGCGGGCAGCCCGCGCAGAGGGTGGGAGGACGGGGCACGACCTTGGCCGGGTCCGCCTCCACGGCGTCGAAGCAGGACCCGGACACGGACCTCCGAATGATGTCCGAGCTGAGTTCCCCGCAGAAGGGGAAGAAGTTCTTGCCCAGGCAGTCGAAGCCCGCCAGGCGCACCTGGGTCTCGATGATCGGGTCATTCTCTTCGATGACGTAGATCTTTTTCACGGAGCCGCAGAAGTCCCGGATTTTCCGGACCGGCATGGGGTGGGTGAAGCCCAGCTTGAGGTAGGAAGCCCCTTCGCCGAAGACCTCCTTGGCGAAGAAGAAGGCGGTGCCCGAGGCGATCACCCCGACCTCGGAGCGATTGTCTTCGATGTAGTTCAAGGGGCTGGCTTCGGCGTAGTCCGAAAGGCGCCTCATCCGGTCTTCCACCAACAGGCGCCGGGCCCGGGCGTGGGCCGGGACGCTGACATACTTGGCCGCGTCCTTGCGGTACTCCCGGATGCCGGCCTCGACGCGGTCCCCGCACTCCACGATGCCCTTGGAGTGGCTGGTCCGGGTGGTCATGCGCACCAGTACGGGGGTGTCGAAGTCCTCGCTGACCCGGAAGGCCTCCTTGACCATGTCCCGGCACTCCTGGCTGTCCCCGGGTTCGAAGAGGGGCACCTTGGCGAAGGGGGCGTAGTTGCGGTTGTCCTGCTCGTTCTGGGAGGAGTGCTGGCCGGGTTCGTCCGCGGTTATGACCACGAAGCCGCCGTTGATGCCCGTGTAGGCCAGGCTGAAGAGGGGGTCCGCGGCCACGTTGAGGCCCACGTGCTTCATGGCAGCCAGGGACCGGGCTCCCGCGATCGCCGCGCCCATGGCGGCCTCGAAGGCGACCTTCTCGTTCACCCCCCACTCGGCCCGGATGTCGCCCTTGTATTCCGCGATGGTCTCCAGGATCTCGGTGCTGGGGGTGCCGGGATAGGCGGAGGCGTACTTCACGCCGGCCTCCCAGGCCCCGCGGGCGACGGCCTCGTTGCCCGTCATCAGCTTTTTCATGTCGCCTCCCATGTTCGATTGGTGACGCGGCCCGGTCTCAGGGCGCCGGGGACATCGCGATCAGGCTGGCCAGGGCGATGGAGTGGAGCTTCCCCTCCGCCGTCTCGGACCGGGACGTCAGGACGATGGGGCAGGCGGCGCCCAGCACAAGTCCCGCCATCTTGGCCTTCCCGTAATAGACCAGGGCCTTGCCCAGGAGGTTGCCCGCCTCGATGTTCGGCACCAGGAAGAGGTCCGCGTCCCCGGATATCCGGCTGGGGATGCCCTTGTGCTCCGCGGCCCTGCGGCTCACGGCCACGTCCAGGGCGATGGGGCCTTCCAGGATGCCCGCGGGTATCTCCCCCCGTTCCCGCATCTGGACCAGGGCCCGGGCGTCGGTGGTGGAGGGCATCTTGGGGTTCACCTGCTCGTTGGCGGAGAGGATGGCGACCTTGGGCTCCTTGATGCCGATCCGGGCCAAGGCCTCGATGGCGTTCAGGAGGATGGCCTTCTTCTCCTCGAGACCCGGGGCGATGTTGATCCCCCCGTCGGTATGGAACATCAGCTTGGAAAGGCCCGGGAGCTCGAAGGCCGCCAGGTGTGAAAGGAGGTCTCCCTTGCGGAGCCCCGAGTCGGGATCGAGCACCGCCCGGAGG
>JBFZER010000203.1:0-5135 GCA_041306765.1 Spirochaetota bacterium
CTGGTGCGCAAGGACGGCCGCTTCGTCGTTCCCGAGCTGGAATGCCTGAACCCGGAAAACCTGAAATAGGACGGCCCCGGGGCCCCGCGATCCTGGCCGCGGCCTTCGTGGCCGCAGGCCTCCTGATCGCCGTCGGCATTCCCGAGGCCTGCGACCCGGGCGGGACGGCTGCGGCCTCCTCAAGAGGCGGCCCAGCGGGCCTGTACAGCGTAAACGCGGAGCGCCTGGAGGATCCCTCGGCCGCGGACCTGTCCCGGATGATTCCCGCCCGGGTGGTCCGGGTGGTGGACGGTGATACCGTGGTCGTCGAGATCCCCCGGCCCTCCGGGGGGCTTTCGTCCCGGGAGACGGTGCGCCTGATCGGGGTGGACGCCCCGGAGCTGGGGCGCGGGACCCGTCCGCCGGACCCCGGGGGACCCGAGTCCGCCCGGGCAGCCCGAGCCCTGTTGGAGGGCCGGGAGGTTCTCCTGGCCTTCGACCGGGAGCTCCGGGACCGGTACGGCCGGGTCCTGGCCTACCTTTACGTCCCGGACGGCGTATGCCTCAACCTCCGTCTGGTGGAATCCGGGTCGGCCCGGGCCCTTCTCAGGTATCCCTTCGCCTTCTCGGCGGCCTTCGAGGCGGCGGAGCGGGAAGCCCGGGCGGCCGGCCGCGGCCTGTCTTCCGAATTGTACAATCCGTGAAAACTAGGTTAGAATATCGTTTCCCATCGATATTATTCGCGTGGGCAGAATAGGGAGGAGAAAGTATGAAACGGTTAATCGCTGTCGCGGCGATCCTTCTCGCCGCCGTGTCCTTCGCGGCCGCCCAGAACACCCTGAGCGTCTACACCACCCTGGAGGAGCCCCTGGCCAAGGCGGTCCTGGAGAAGTTCGAAGCCGAGACCGGGATCAAGGCGAGCTTCGTCCGCCTCTCCGGCGGCGAGGCCATCGCCCGGATGGAGGCGGAGGCCGCCAATCCCCAGGCTTCCATCTGGCTGGGCGGAGTGGGCCTGGACCACATCACCGCCAAGGACAAGGGCCTCACGACCCCCTACAAGTCCCGCTTCGCCTCCAAGACCGCCGCGGAGTTCAAGGACAAGGACGGGTTCTGGATCGGCCTCTATGTCGGGCCCCTCACCTTCGTGACCAACACCAAGCGCGCCGCCGAGCTCGGCCTCACCCCGCCCAAGAGCTGGGCGGACCTCCTGAAGCCCGAGTACAAGGGCCAGATACGCATGGCCAACCCCAACACCTCCGGCACGGCCTACAACGTCATCACCACCCTCCGGTACGTCTACAAGGGCGACGAGGAGAAGGTCTTCGACTACATGAAGAAGCTGGACGCGAACATCGACCAGTACACCCGCTCCGGCTCCGCCCCGGGCAAGAGCGTGGCCATCGGCGAGATCCCCATCGCCATCGGCTACGCCCACGACCAGGTGAAGCTCAAGGTCGAGGGCGCCCCGGTAGTGATCCACGCCCCCTCCGAGGGCACGGGCTACGAGCTGGCTTCCATGTCCCTGATCAAGGGGGGCAAGGACGCCGTCAACGCCAAGAAGCTCTACGACTGGGTGCTGTCCTCCAAGAGCGCCCAGGACCTCTTCGTGAAGTGGTACCTGGTGCTCGTGGCCTCCGGCGCCCCCTCCCACCCGGACGCCCTGTCCATCAAGCAGATCAAGACGGTCAAGCAGGACCTGCTGTGGGACGGCGACAAGGACAACAGGGCCCGCCTTCTGAAGCGCTGGACCGACGAGATCGGTTCCAAGAGGTAAACCAACGGCAATCCGGGGATCGCGTCCCCCGCGGGGGGGACGGATTCCCGGACGCCCGACCGGGGGAAAGCCGTGCCCAACAAGTCGACGATCTTCCGATTCCTCGCCGCCCTTGCGGTGTTTGCGGCGGCGGACGCATGGATATTTTTCACCCTGCGGGGGACCCTGCGCACCATCGAGGCCCGGGATTCCGAACGCCGCCTGACCCTCCTGGCGCGCAGCGTGCCCGCGGATCCCGACAGCCTGGACGCCTGGCTGGCCGCCGTTCCGGAGAGTCTGCCCGGCGGGGCGGCCGTGTTCCTCCTCCCCACCGAGGATCCCGAGGCCTACGAGTCCCGGACCTCCGACGGGGAAGCCGCCCTCCTCTGGGAGGGATTGTCCGGCTCCGAGGACGCCGTCAAGGGCCTGGAGTCGGCCTATTACTTCGAGAACTACGCCTCTCCCGTCCGGGTCGAGTACGCGGGGGCCCGGGCCCGGCTCTTCTACGCTCCGGTCCTGGACGACAGCGAGTCCGAACTCCTGGGGATCGCGGTGTTCCTGGCCCCCGAGGGAGGGGACCGGACCCTGGAGCGGCTGTTCGCGCTGTTCGCGGTCGGGGCCTTCATCCTCTTCGCCTCTCTGTCCGGGATCTCCCGGTTCACCCGGGATCCCACGATCGGATACGCCGTCCTGGTGCTGGCCGGCATCGCCCTGGTCTTCATCGCCTATCCCCTGGCGGAGGCCCTGCGGCTGTCGTTCCTCAAGGAGGGGAAGTTCTCCCTGGAGATCTGGAAGGACGTGCTCTCCGGAGCCCACCTGCAGGCCCTCTGGGGCTCCGTGCGGCTGGGCACCTGGACAGCTACGGTCTCCACGGTCATCGGGTTCGTGTTCGCCTTTGCCATCCACCGGACCGGCATGGGGGGGAAGAAGTTCCTGTCCACCATCGCCCAGCTTCCGGTGATCTCCCCGCCCTTTTCCCTGACCCTCTCGGTGATCCTCCTGGCGGGGAACAACGGCCTCATCACCCGGCAGCTTCTGGGCTTGCAGAACTTCTCGATCTACGGCCTTACGGGCCTCGTGATCGTCCAGACCGTGGGGATGTTTCCCATCGCTTACCTGACCCTTGCGGGGGTCCTCCAGGCCATGGACTCGACCCTGGAAGAGGCGGCCCTGGACCTGAACGCCGGGCGCTGGCGGGCCTTCCGGACCGTGACCCTGCCCCTGGCGGTCCCGGGCATCCTGTCCGCCTGGCTCCTGGTCTTCACCAACTCCCTGGCGGACTTCGCCAACCCCCTCCTGCTGGCAGGCAACTACCGGGTCCTCTCGGTTGAGGCCTACATCCAGGTGACCGGTCGGAACGACCTGGGCGGGGGCGCGGCTCTGTCCCTGCTCCTGCTCCTGCCCACCCTGACGGCCTTTTTCCTCCAGCGGAACTGGGTGGCCAAGCGCTCTTTCGTGACCGTCACGGGCAAGCCCAACGCCAAGCTCGTGGAGATCGCTTCCCCCCGGGTGCGACTCGCCCTGGCTTCGGGGGTGTGGACCTGCACGGCCGCCATCCTGGGCCTCTACGGGACCATCGTGGCGGGGTGCTTCGTCAAGAACTGGGGAATCGACTATTCCTTCACCCTGTCCAACATCTCCGAGGCTTTGACCCGGGGAGCCGACGCGATCCGGTCCACCGTAACCCTGGCGGCGGCGGCCACCCCCGTGGCGGGCCTTCTGGCCATGGCTGCGGCCCTGGTCTTCGTGCGGAAGACCTTCGCGGGCAAGCGGGTCCTGGAAGCCCTGATGATGACCCCCTTCGCCGTTCCGGGGACCCTCCTGGGAATCGCCTATATCCTGGCCTTCAACAAGGCCCCCCTGATCCTGGTCGGGACCGGGGCCATCATCGTCATCAACTACATCATACGGGAACTTCCGGTCGGAATAGAGTCCGGGGTGGCCTCCCTCCGGCAGATCGACCCCTCCATCGAGGAGGCGGCCAAGGACCTGGGCGCGGACGAAGGCACCGTGTTCCGGACCATCGTGCTGCCCCTGGTGCGGCCGGCCTTCATCACCAGCATGTCCTACACCTTCGTGCGGTCCATGACCGCGGTCAGCGCGGTGATCTTCCTGATCTCCGCCCGCTGGTACCACATGACGGTGCTGATCTACAACTTCTCGGAAAACCTCAGGTTCGGCCTGGCCAGCGTGCTGGCCACGGTGCTCATCGTCATCGTCATGGGCGCCTTCGCCCTGATGCGGCTCCTGGTGCGGGACACGGGAGCCCTGGAAAAGACCATCACCCGGTAGGGGAAGCGAGGATAGGACATGGCCAAGCAGCCGGTAGCGGTGACCCTGGACAACGTGACCCGGGTATACAAGAACGTGAAGGGCCGGCCCGACGTGGTGGCCGTGCGGGAAGCCTCCTTCGAGGTTACTCCCGGTGAGCTCGTGACCCTGCTGGGTCCCTCGGGATGCGGCAAGACCACCACCCTCCGGATGATCGCCGGGTTCGACCTGCCCAGCTCGGGGCTTATCCGGATCGGCGGCGAGGACGTGACGAGTCTGCCCCCGAACAAGCGGGACACCGCCACGGTCTTCCAGAGCTACGGACTTTTCCCCCACATGAACGTGGCGGAGAACGTGGCCTACGGCCTGAAGGTCCGGAACGTCCCCAGGCCGGAGCAGGAGGAGCGGGTCCGCCGGGCCCTGGCCCTGACGGGACTTTCGGACTACGCCGAGCGGTCCCCCGGCCGCCTTTCCGGCGGACAGCAGCAGAGGGTGGCCCTCTCCCGGAGCCTTGTGGTGGAGCCCGGGGTCCTCCTTCTGGACGAGCCGTTGTCCAACCTGGACGCCCTCCTGCGGGAGCAGATGCGGGTGGAGATCCGTCGGATCCAGAAATCCCTGGGCATCACCGCCGTGTACGTGACCCACGACCGGACCGAGGCCATGAGCCTTTCCGACCGGGTCATCGTCATGAAGGACGGGCGGATCCGTCAGATCGGGTCCCCTTCGGCGATCTACGAAGACCCGGACTCCGTTTTCGTCGCGGGCTTCGTGGGCAAGGTGGCCTTCTTCCCCGTGGCGGTGGAGGGCCTCGAGGGACCCGAGTGCGTCTGCACCCTCCACGGCAAAACAGTCCGGGCCGGAAAGCGCGCCGGCGGCGTGGCCCCGGGGAAGCCCGGGATCCTAATGGCCCGCCCCGAGTCCCTGCTCCTGGGCGCCCCCGGCCAGGGCGTGGTGGACGGGACCGTGCGGCAGAACGTGTACCTCGGCTCCAGCGTGGAGACCTTCGTCACCACCGAGTACGGGGAGCTGTTGGTCCAGGTGGACGACCCCGCGGGCAAGCGCATCCCCGCGGAGGGCGAGGCCGTGTCCATCTCCTTCAACGAGGCCCGGGTCCGGGTTTTGCCGCCGGAGG
>JBFZER010000204.1:0-4375 GCA_041306765.1 Spirochaetota bacterium
AGGTGTCGATGGCCTTGGCCAGGGAAACCTTCTGCTGGTTGCCCCCCGAGAGGTTCTCCAGGCGCCGTTCCAGGCTGTCCGTCTTGATATGGAAGGAGTCCACGTAGCCCTGGACCTTGGATTTTTCCGTCTTCTTGTCGATCAGGCGGAAGAAGGAGCGGCAGTACTCCCCCAGGGACACCAGGGTCACGTTGCGGGTCACGGTGAAGGTGGAGATGATACCGGCTCCCTGCCGATCCTCGGAAAGGTAGGAGATGCCGGCGGCCACGGCGTCCGCGGGCTCCCGGAGGTCCAGCTCCCGGCCGTCCTTCAGGAAGGTCCCCGCGCTCTTCCGGCGCAGGCCCAGGACGGTCTCCGCCAGCTCGGTCCGGCCCGCGCCCACAAGGCCCGCCAGCCCCAGGATCTCCCCCTTCCGGAGTTGGAAGCTGATATCCTGCAGAACACCGGGCACCGTAACGCCCCGGGCTTCGAAGACCGTCTCGTCGCCGGGGGCGCCCTTGGGCGGGAAGATGGAACCCAGCTCCCGGCCCACCATCTTCTGGGCCATCTCCACGATGGAGACCTCCGAGGTGGGGCCGTCGTGTACCAATTCCCCGTCCCGGAGCACGACCACCCGGTCGCAGAGATGCTTCACTTCCTTGAGCTTGTGGGAGATGTACAGGATGGTCATCCCCTCGGATCGGAGCTTCGTCACCAGCCGGAACAGGATCTCGATCTCGTACTTGGTCAGCATGGTGGTGGGCTCGTCCATGATCAGGACCCGGGAGTCGAAGGCCAGGGCCTTGCAGATCTCCACCATCTGCTTTTCCGCCGCGGAGAGTCCCTCGATCCGGGCTTCGGGCTCCAAGGTGACGTTCAGCTGGGCCAGGAGTTCCCGGGTACGGGCCATCATGGCCGCCTTGTCCAGGATACCCGAGGGTTTCTGGAGCTCCGCTCCCAGGAAGACGTTGTTGTAGACCGGAAGGTCCCGGATCAGGTTGAACTCCTGGGGCACGAGGCTGATTTTTAGGATCCTCGCGTCGATGGGGCTGGCGATCCGGACCGGCTTCCCGTCCACGTAGACCTTTCCGGACGTGGGCAGATGGATGCCCGCCAGGATCTTCATCAGGGTGCTCTTGCCGGCCCCGTTCTCCCCGATGATCCCCAGAATTTCCCCGGGGCGGACCTCCAGGTCCACGTCCTTCAGCACGGGACCGCTCCCGAAATCCTTGGAGATCTTCTCGACCCTCAGTATGGCTTCCGGCATCGGGCTCTCACTTCCTCATGGCGGCGTCGAAGGCGCGGCCCGACGGAGGGAAATCGATCCGGCGGACGTAGGCCAGGGACTCCGCCGCCCCGTGCTCCCGGTCCATCCCGGCGTCCTCCCATTCCACGGACAGGGGTCCCGAGTAGCCGGCGGCGTTCAGCTCCCGGACGATGGCGTCGAAATCGACGTCCCCCCGGCCCAGGGACACGAAGTTCCATCCCCTCCGCAGGTCCCCGAAAGGCAGGTGGGAGCCCAGGATTCCGGCCCGGCCGTCGGGCCGCACGGCCACGTCCTTCATGTGGACGTGGTAGATCCGGTCCGCGAAGTCCCGCAGGAAGAGCTCGGGCCGAACCCCCTGCCACAGGAGGTGGGAGGGGTCGAAGTTGAAGCCCAGGGTTTCCCGGCGTCCGAAGGCGGCCAGAAGGCGCTCCGCGGTGTAGTAGTCGAAGGCGATCTCCGTAGGATGCACTTCCAGGGCGAAGCGCACCCCGCACTCGTCGAATACGTCCAGGATGGGGGTCCAGCGCCGGACGATCTCCGCGTAGGCGTTTTCGATCATCTCCTGGGTTGTCTGGGGGAAGGAGTACCAATAGCGCCAGATCGGGGATCCCATGAAGCAGGTGACGACCTTGCAGCCCATGTTCCGGGCCGCCCGGGCTGTCAGCTTCATCTCCTCCGAGGCCCAGGCCACGATGGCGTCGGGGTTGCCCTTTACCCGGGGAGGCGCGAAGCCGTCCAGCCGGGGGTCCCAGGGGTCGCCCACGCACTGCCCGGCCAGGTGGGCCGAGAGGGCCCAGCAGGAGAGGTTGTTCCGGGCGAGGATATCCCTCCTGCCCTCCACATACTTGGGATCCGTCGCGGCGGCCTTGACGTCCATGTGGTCGCCCCAGCAGGCCGCCTCCACGCCGTCGAAGCCCATCCTGCCGGCCTTTTCGCAGAAGGTCTCGAAGGAAAGGTCGGCCCATTGGCCGGACACCAGGGTCACGGGACGGCTCATGCTCTCCTCCTCATCCGGCCTTGAACCGAATCGCGCCCTTGATGTAGCCCCCCGTCCGGTCCAGGCCCGCGTCGTAGGCGGCCCGGGCGTTCTCCAGGGGCTCCAGGTGGGTCAGAAGGCCCTCGTTCGACACCGCCCCGGAGGCCATCAGGGCCACGGTCCGGGGAAAGAGGGAATCGAAGGAAGGATTCATCTGGGGCTGGATATTGAGAATCCGCCAGCCCTTGGTGTGCCACTCGTCCAGGTCGAAGTCCTGGCGGTGATGGTGCCAGGCGAAATTCTCGATGATCGCGAAGGGCTTGGCCAGGGCAAAGGCCAGCTCCAGGGTCGCCGGTATTCCCGCGGTTTCCAGCACGACGTCGTAGGAGCGCTCCCGCTCGGGCAGGACGGCGGTTCCGTCCGGCACGTAATCCCAGGCTCCCATCCCCTGCCCGAAGGCTCGCGCCTTTTCCAGGCGCCGGGAATCCGGCTCGAAGACGGTGACCCTGCCCGCAAGGGTTCTGCGCAGGAGTTGGAGCATCAGGAGGCCCATGTATCCGGCGCCCACCAGGGCGACGGAATCTCCGGGCTGGATGCCCGAATGGACAAGGCCGTTTACCACGCAGGCGACGGGTTCGACAAGCCAAAGGTGGGCCGGCAGTGGGGGCTCGTCCGGTATGGGGCTCACCTTGTCCCGGGAACGGACCGCGTGCCGGGCCATGAGCCCTCCGCCCCGCTCCCCGATGGGAAGCTCGTGGCAGACCACCCTCTGGCCGACGGCAAGGTCCCGGACCAGGGAGCCGGCCTTGGCGACCCGGCCGACACCCTCGTGTCCGGCCCGGAAGGGGTATTCGTGGAACTTGCCGAAGCGTCCGGAATAGGCCAGGAGGTCCCACCCGCAGATCCCGCAGGCTTCCATCTCCACGAGGACCTCGTGGGCTTCGGGATCGGGGAGGTCGACCTGGCGGAGTTCCAGCTTCCGCTCGCCGAGGTACCACAGGGCTTCCGTTTTCATGATTGGCTCCGGAGCCAGCCTACAACCCATTCTCCGATCTGTCAACGTAATTGTTCGATGTACGAACTTTTTCTACATTCGATGAACT
This sequence comes from Spirochaetota bacterium, assembly GCA_041306765.1. Lineage (GTDB taxonomy): Bacteria > Spirochaetota > Spirochaetia > Treponematales > UBA12059 > JAAYUR01. The sequence goes on from JBFZER010000204.1 coordinate 3,326, forward strand.
TTTATCGTTGACAGCTGAACGCACCGGGCGGATACTGCTCCTGTACCCTGGTGTCACGAAGCTTGTGATGCCTGCACCGGCGCGGCCTCGTGCCGCCCGCCCGCTTGACTCCGACGGCCTTCGCGGCGATCATCCCGGGTTGAATCGGATCGCCGTGCTGACGAAAGGCGCGAAACATGACCGAGCACGACATGGACGACCCCGTCAACGTCTCCACCACCGCGGGAAGGATCTTCAAGATCATCCGGGACCACGGGCCCCTGTACGGAAAGGACATCGTCCGCCGAACGGGCCTGGCCAAGTCCACCGTATCCGCCTATATCGACCGGCTCATGTCCGTCGGCCTCCTGCGGGACGAGATACCCGAGGGGATGAAGCGCCGGAAGCTCAAGGTGGCGGAGTCCGCGGGGTACGTGGTGGGGGTCGCCCTGGGGCAGACCCACCTGTCCGTGGCCCTCTGCGACCTCGAGGCGGAGATCATCGATTCCGTGGGGGGCCCGGTGGACCTGGTCCGGGAAAGCCCCGAAACGGTCCTGGAACGGGTAGTCTCCTATGCCCGGGAACTGGAGCATAGGGCGGGCCTCGGTCCCTCCGCCCTGTTCGGCATCGGATTGGGCCTGCCGAGCCCGGTGGACTATTCCCACGGCGTGCCCGTGAATCCTCCGGTCATGCCGGGCTGGGACCGCTTCCCCGTGGCCTCCTTCCTTTCCCAGGAGTTCACCTGCCCGGTATTCGTGGACAACGACGTCAACGTAATGGCCCTGGCGGAGCGGGACAAGGGAGCGGCCACGGACCTGGCCTACCGAAAGGGCAGTTTCCTGCTGGTGAAGGCCGGCACGGGCATCGGGGCGGGGATCGTCATCAAGGGGGAGATCTACCGGGGAGCCAAGGGGGCCGCGGGGGACATCGGCCAGATCGGCATCGACGGCGACCAGACCCTCTGCCGCTGCGGAAACACCGGATGCCTGGAGGCCGTTTCGGGGGGCCGCGCCCTGGCGGCCCGGGCCCTTTCAGCGGCCCGAGAGGCCCGCAGTCCCTACCTTGCGGAAG
>JBFZER010000205.1:0-2731 GCA_041306765.1 Spirochaetota bacterium
ACATCAGCCTAACCATCTTGATCAGTTCCCCGGATAGGCGCTTGTGTTCCAGCGAACCAAAGCCCTTGGGACGCTGGACGAACCCGACCGCTCCCGCTTCCAGGGCGTGGAAGGTGGTGGCCACGTCCTGGGCCGTTGTACTCCCGCTCACGACGACGATGGGGACCGGGTTCGTTTCCATGATCCGTCGGGTCGCTGCCAGCCCGTCCATCTTCGGCATGTGGATATCCATGGTGACGACATCCGGCCGCAGGCGGTCCACCGCGGCCAGGGCCTCCTCACCGTTGGCGGCCGTGCCTGCGACCTCGATGTCCGGGGCTCCCGTGAGCACGTGAACCAGGAATTCCCGGATGACGGCTGAATCGTCCACCACGAGGACGCGGATCATGGCAGTCTCCTCTCGGCGAGGGGAAAAATTGCCCCGGTCTTTCCGGACTGCTCTTTGGCTGCGTCGCTTATCATATCAGTCTCTCCACGATCTCCAGAAGGTTGCTCTGGTCGAAGTTGCTCTTGACGATGTAGGCGTTGGCCCCGACATCGATTCCCCTCTCCCGGTCCTCCCGGGAGTCGAGCGACGTCACGAGGACGATGGGGATCTCCGCGAGCTTCCGGTCTCCGCGGATCTTGGCGGTCAGGTCGAACCCGTTCATTCGCGGCATGTCCACGTCGGACACGACGATGTCGAAGGGCTCCTGCCGCAGCATGGCGTACCCGTCGCTTCCGTCCACGGCGGTTTTCACCAGGTAGCCGGAAGACTCGAGGATGTTTTTCAGGAGCATCCGGGACGTGATGGAATCCTCCACGACGAGGACGGTCTTCTTCTCCTTCTTCTCTTCGGCCGGGCGTGTCAGGCCTGATGCGGCCGGCCGGGCTTTCATGGCCGAGCGGATCAGATCCGGGACGTTCAGGATGGGGACCACCTTCCCGGTTCCCAGGATGGTGGCGCCGCTGATGTTGCGGACGCGGGACAGCTGGGGGGCGAAGGGCTTCACGATGACTTCCTGTTCGTTCAGCACGGCGTCCACGCTGAAGGCGATCCGGCTGTCCAGGGCCGACACGACCAGAACCGTCCAATAGGCGGGGATGTTTTTCCCCCGGCCGAGACCCAGGATGTCTCCGAGGCGAAACAGGGGGAGGGTGACCCCGCCCACGTGAACGGTCTCCCTGTTTTCCACCGTCTCGATTTCCTCTTTTTTCAGGCGGACGACCCTCTCCACGTTGGCCGTCGCGATCACGAAGCTCTGCTCTTCCATGGAAACGAGGATGCCGCGAAAGGCCGTCCAGTTCACGGGAAGGGTGATCCGGAAGGAGGAACCGCGTCCCGGCTCCGTCTCCAGGGAGACATGCCCCCCGAGCTCCTCGATCTTCTCCTTCACGATGGCCAGCCCCAGTCCCCGGCCGGAGAGGTCCGTGATGAGGGGGCTCGTGGAGACGCCGGAGCGGTAGATCAGGGAGCCCAAAACGTCCCTGTCCTCCATGTTCGTTCCGTCGCTGTCGCTGATGATCCCCCGCTTCCGGGCGGCCTCCCGGATGGCCCGGGCATCGAAACCCGCCCCGTCGTCCGCCAGGAGGATCTCCACGCGGTTTCCTTCCAGAAGGGCAACGGAAATAAGAATGGACACCTTTGTTTTATTGCCTTTTTCAGCCCTCCACGCAGGCTTCTCGATTCCATGGTCCACGGCGTTTCGGAGGAGATGGATCATGACGTTGCGTGTCCTCTCCAGGATCCTCCGGTCGATCTCGATCTCTTCCCCACCGATTGTCATTTCCACTTCCTTGCCCTGGTCCAGCGCCAGGTCACGGACCACCTTCGGAAATTCCTCCAGCAGGGTCGAGATGGGAAGCATCATGATTTTCCGGACGTCGTCCAGGAGTGTGTCCGTCAGGAGACCGACGGCGTGACGATCCTGTTCCAGGGCTTTCTCCAGGCCGCCGAGCTTTTCCCTGCAGTGACGCATGTGATCCTGCAGCCAGTCGGTGAAGTCCAGGAGGATGCGCTCCTCTTCCGTCAGCACCCGCGCTGTACTCTTGCGCTCCAGCTTCTCCCGGCGGCGGTGGAGGTCCCGGACGGTGGGGTGGAGTCTTGCCCATTTCTTGTCCCACTGGGCAAAACCGGAGAGGACTTCTACCGCATCCCTCGTCCGCTGATCGGCCAGCAGCTTGGCCCCCCGCATCTCTTCGGCCTGGAGGAGGAGAGCATCCATTTTGTCCAGGGAGATCCGCACGCTGTCCGTTGCGGCCTGCTTCCTCCAGGGGGTCGGTTCGGCCGCGTCGATGGGAGATGCCTCGCTTTCCGTCCCGGGAGCCGGAGGGCTGTCGCTCCGGTCCGGCTCGCCCTCGAGGACCCGGGCGAGCATGTCCCGGATCTGCTCGGACCGCTCGTCCGTCTGTGGGGGTTCTTTCCCGTCGGGTGCCGGGATCATGTCCGCCATGGCGTCCACGGTGCGGTGAAGGGTGGTGAACAGATCCGCCGTCACCGGAAGCTCCCGCCGCTTCAGGGCGGAGAAGACCGTCTCCAGGGACTGGCAGATCCGCTCCACCCGCCCGACGTCGACCGCCCGGGAGGCTCCCTTCAGGCTGTGGGCATCCCGAAACACCGTCTCGATGATGCCCGCCGCGTGCTCCGCCTGCGGGTCCTTCTCCAGTTCCAGAAGACCCGCCGAAATGCTCCGCAGGTGATCCTGCGCCTCGATTCGATAGGTCGAGAGGAGTTTTTTCCTGAATTCCTCTT
>JBFZER010000206.1:0-4006 GCA_041306765.1 Spirochaetota bacterium
TGAATGACCGGGGATCGGCGCATAACGGGAAAAAAAAGGGGATCGGCGAACGATCCCCCAGCAAAAAGCCAGTTGTTGTGCAGCAAGCCGCAGACAGCGGACGATTACTCTTCGTCAACCCGCTCCGTCAGTTCCTTCCCCACGTTGAAGAAGGGAAGCCTCTTCGGAGACACCTGAATGCTCCGTCCGGTCTTGGGATTTCTTCCGGTGTAGGCCTCGTACTTTCTCACCACGAAGCTGCCGAACCCCCGGATCTCAATCCGGCCGCTCTTTTTCAACTCATCGGTGAAACCCTTGAATATCAGGTTGATGACGTCGGTCGCCTTTTTCTCCGTCAGGTTTTCCCGCTTGCTCAATGCCTCGATAAGCCCTGATTTATTCATAAAACCTCCTTCCGATGAGTGCTCAGACCCGAAAATGTTGGGGATGAATGGAATAACTTAAGGATATGTTTTATTTTTTTGGCGACTATTATTGATTTTTCCGGGAATGTCAAGCGAATTTTGCGAATCCGATCCGTTGGTTTCGTGCTCCGCGCCGTTCAGTCCGGCTTTCCCGAGCGGGGGCGCCGGGGACGGGCGGCGGCGGTCCGGATGCGGCGGTTTCCCGATGTTCCCTCCGCGCGGTCTTTCCCGGGTCGCTTCGGCGCAAGCTTTGGCCCCCTGTCCGCGCTTCTCTCTCCATAGGACAGGAGTTGGCGGATCTCGTTCGTCTTCAGGGGCCGCGATTTTCCTTCCGCCAGGTCCCCCAGGAGCACGCCCCCTACGGCCACGCGGATAAGCCGCTGAACGGGGTAGCCCAGCGACTCCAGGGCCCTGCGGATGACGCGGTTTCGGCCCTCCGTGGAGGTGATCAGGATCCAGGTGCTCTTCGGGTTTTTCCCCTCCATGGCCACCGTCTCGGGAACGAAGCGTCCGTCGGGAAGGTCCACGCCCTGTTCCAGCGCCCGCATCACCTTCGGCGGCAGGGATCCCCGCACCTTGACCCGGTACGTCTTCGGCACGCGGTAGCGGGGGTGGGCGACCCGGAGGGCGAACTGGCCGTCGTTGGTCACCAGAAGGAGGCCTTCCGAGTCGTAATCCAGCCGTCCCACCGGGAACAGGCGCTCGAGGCGCTCCTCCAGCAGGTTTTTCACGACGGGCCGTCCCTCGGGGTCGCGGAGGCTTGTCACCATGCCCGCCGGCTTGTGGACCATGAGGTAGACCAGGGTGTCCTCCAGCAGGATCCGCCGGCCGTCCACCCGGATGTCGTCCCGCCCCGCCTCGGCCCGTGCCCCCAGCTCCCGTTGAACCGCGCCGTTGACGGTGACCCGCCCCTGGAGAATCAGTTCTTCCGCCTTCCGTCGCGAAGCCACCCCGGAGCGGGCGATGATCTTCTGCAGTCGCTCATCCGTCATGTCGGTTCACTCGGCCAGTTCGCCGAACTCCCGGAGGGTCGGCAGTTCCGAGAGGTCCGAGAGGTCGAAGACCTCCAGGAACCTCCGCGTGGTTCCGTACAGGATGGGCTTTCCCGGCACGTCCTTCCGCCCGACGATGCGGACGAGCTTCTTTTCCACCAGGCCCCGGAGGGTTCCCCCGGTGTCGACACCGCGCACGCGGTCCACGTCGGCCTTGACGATGGGCTGGCGGTAGGCCACGACCGCCAGGGTTTCCAGGGCCGCCGGCGTCAGGGCGGAGGGGCCGCGGCCCTTCATCTTGCGGATCCAGGCGCCGAATTCCGGCAGGGTCCGGAACTGGTATCCCCCGGCGACCTCTTCCAGGGTGAACCCGCCGCCCCGTTCGTGGTACTCCCGCTTCAGCTCGGCGACCGCCGCCAGGACGGCCTCCTTCGGTGCCTCGAGGATTTCCCGGAGTTTCTCCAGGGTCAAGGGGGTCTCGGCGGCGAACAGGAGCGCCTCCACCAGGGCCTTGTCACGCTCCATCGGGTTCCTCCTCCACGGCCGGGAAAATCCGGATCGGTCCGAGCGGCCCGGTCTGGTAAGCCTTCACGAGCCGCAGTTTCATGAGTTCCAGGAGCGCCAGGAAGGTGTAGACGATCCTCCGGCGGTCCCGCACCCCCTCCAGGAGTTCCAGGAAACTGATCTGCCCGGCTTCCCGGAGTTTTTCCAGGATTTCATTGATCCGGTCGGTGACGGACAGCTTCTCGGAGTCGATCTGCATCCACTCCTCCCGCTCCAGGGAGGAGACGACGCGCCGGAAGGCGTCCACCAGCTCCACGATGCCCACCTCCGCAATCGCTTCCTCCTCCGCTCCCGGCGGCGGCAGGTCCGGGAAGGAGCCCCGCTTGAAGAGGTCCCGCTCCAGCCAGGGCCGTCCCTCCAGGTGCAGGGCCGCCTCCTTGAAGGCCTGGTACTCCAGGAGCTGCCGCACCAGTTCCTCCCGGGGGTCTTCCTGCCCCTCCTCGTCGCCGGCCCCCTCCACCGGGTCGTCCGGGAGAAGCATCCGGGACTTGATCAGGAGCAGCGTGGAGGCCAGGACGAGGTACTCCCCCGCCAGGTCCAGGTTCAGCGACTTCATCCACTCCAGGGTTTCCAGGTACTGCTGTGTGATCAGGGCAATGGGGATGTTGTAGATGTCGATCTCGTTCTTCTTGATGAGGTACAGAAGGAGATCCAGAGGTCCCTGGAAGATGTCCAGCCGGACTTCATAGCTCATGGCTCGAGGGGTCTCATGCCCGGAAGCCGATCCGGACCGCGTCGCGCACTTCCGCCATGGTCGCGGAGGCGACCCGGCCGGCCCGGGCGTTGCCGTCCTCGATGATCTCGCGGACCCGGCCGGGGTGGCTGCGGTAGTAGTCCTGCCGCTCGTGGAAGGGCGCCATGTCCGCGGCGATCCGTGCGGCCAGGCGGTTCTTGCAGTCGGTGCAGCCGATCCCGGCGGCGCGGCAGTCGGCGGCAATGGTGTCGACCTCCTCCGGCGGGGTGTAGAGCCGGTGGAAGGAGAAGACGTTGCACAGCTCCGGGCGGCCCGGGTCCTTGCGCCTCTGCCGCTGGGGGTCCGTGAACATGGCCATGACCTTCTGCTGCAGGGTCTGCCCCCGGTCGGAGAGATAGATCGAGTTGTCGTAGGACTTGCTCATCTTGCGGCCGTCGATGCCCAGGAGTTTCGGAACCTCCGTCAGAAGGGGCTCGGGAACGGGGAAGATCTCGCGGTAGAGGAAATTGAAGCGCCGGGCGATCTCCCGGGTCAGCTCCACGTGGGGCAGCTGGTCGACCCCGACGGGCACGCCGAAGGCCTTGTAGAGGATGATGTCCGCCGCCTGGAGGACCGGGTAGCCGAGGAAACCGAAGGTGGAGAGGTCTTTCTGGGCCAGTTCCGCCTTCATTTCCTTGTAGGTCGGGTTCCGTTCGAGCCAGGCCAGGGGGGTGATCATGGACAGGAGGACGAAGAGCTCCGCGTGCTCGAGGATGGAGGACTGGACGAAGAAGGTGCTCCGCTCGGGATCGAGGCCGGCGCCGAGCCAGTCGATCACCATTTCGAGGGAGTTGGCGCGGATTTCCTCGGTGCTGGCGTACTCGCTGGTGAGGGCGTGCCAGTCGGCGACGAAGTAGTAACAGTCGTAATCGCCCCGCTCCTGGAGGCTTACCCAGTTGCTCAGGGCGCCGTGCAGGTTGCCCAGGTGGAGCTTTCCCGTGGGGCGCATGCCGCTGAGGATCCGCTTCTTGGTCACGTGAAAACCTCTGCAATCTCTAAAGTGTTGCCGCCCTATAGCAGATATGGTGAGGGGCTGTCAATCCGCCTGCCGTCTGCCGTGCCCCGGGGCGCGGGGGCTGTCACGGGGGTTCCCGCCGTCGCGGAAGCGTTTCCCCGTGTTGTCGTCGGCGGATCGGATTGCCCGTTTCGGGAAACGCTTCCTAATCGCTCCTCTGGGAACCCCCGGCCGCGCCCCCGCGAACGTTGGTTCGTCCTGGGCGCGGGGGCTGTCACGGGGTTCCCGCCGTCGCGGAAGCGTTTCCCCGTGTTGTCGTCGGCGGATCGGATTGCCCGTTTCGGGAAACGCTTCCTAA
>JBFZER010000207.1:0-9783 GCA_041306765.1 Spirochaetota bacterium
CTTCCGATCTATTGCCAAGCCGCCGTCTACCTTGAGTACTTCCCCTGTGATGTACGAGGCCAGGTCGGAGGCCAGGAAGAGGACGGCCTTGGCCACCTCTTCGGGAGAGCCCGTGCGCCCCAGGGGTATTGCGGCGGCAAGCCTGGCCTTGGCCTCCTCGGGGATGGCCTCGGTCATCGCCGTGTCGATGTACCCCGGGGCCACGGCGTTCACCCGTACCTTCCGGGCTGAGACCTCCCGGGCCAGGCTCTTGGTGAAGCCGATGAGGCCGGCCTTGGAGGCGGAGTAGTTGGTCTGTCCGCCGTTGCCCGTGATCCCGACCACGCTGGATATGTTGATGATGCTGCCCGAGCGCTTCTTGATCATGTGCCGGGCGGCGGTGCGGCAGACCAGGAAGGCGCTGGTCAGGTTCGTGCGCACCACGGAATCCCATTCATCCAGGCTCATCCGGAAAACCAGGTTGTCCCGGGTTATGCCCGCGTTGTTGACCACCACGTCGATGCGCCCCTCCGCGGCCGCGACCGCGTCCACCGCGGCCTCCACGCCCTTCTCGTCCGCCACGTCGCAGGCGGTCCAGGTCACGGCGCCTCCCCCGGCCGAGGCCAGGGCTTCCAGACCGGCGTGGTCCTCCGCCCGGGTGCGGGAGAAATAGTGAACCCGGGCGCCTTCCCGGAGGAAGGCGGCCACGACGGCGCGTCCGATACCCTTGGAACCTCCCGTGACGATGGCCACGGCGTCGGCGAGCAATCCCGTATCCATTCCGCCCTCCTACAGGGAAATCGAGGCTACCTGGTCCAATGTCCCGCAGGGATGGCAGGGGACCGTTTCGGAGACGCTCTTCCACAGGCCCCCCAGGACGGTTCCCGGTCCGGCCTCCATGCAGGCGTCGAAGCCCTCCGCCAGGATGGCCTTCTCCTCCTCCATCCAGCGCACGGCGCTGATGATCTGGTCCGCCGCGCAGCGCTTGGCCTCCGCCCCGGAGCGTATCACGCCCCCGGTGACGTTGGAGTAGAAGGGGATCACGGCGTCCTTGAACTCCACGTCCGAAAGGAGTTCCTTGAAGCCGTCGTAGGCGTACTTCATGATCGGGGAATGGAAGGCCCCGGATACCTTGAGCCGGATGACCCGCTTGGCCCCCGCGGCCTTGAGGGGCGCCTCGATTTTCCCCAGCCCCGACTCCGTGCCGGAGACGACGGTCTGGCTCGGGGAGTTCAGGTTGGCGGGCCATACGTCGTCGATGCCCGCGCCCTTGAGCGCGGCCTCGATGGCTTCCGGGGCGAGGCCGAGCACCGCGGCCATCCCGCTTCCGCCGGAGCGCTCCCCCGCCTCGGCCATCAAGCGGCCCCTCTCGGCCACCAGGCGGAACATGGTGGGGAGGTCCAGGAATCCGGCCTCCACCAGGGCGGGCCACTCGCCCAGGGAGAAGCCCGCCGCTCCGGCGGGGCTCGTGCCGTAGCCGCGGATGCAGGACGAGGCGGCGGCTTCCACGACCGCCAGGGCTATCTGGGTGACCCGGGTCTGCTTGAGGTCGTCCTCGGTCCCCTCGAACACCAGCTTTTTCAGGTCCAGCTTGGAGATCTCGGAGGCCATGTCGAAGATCTCCCTGGCTTCCGCGCTGGTCGCGTGGAAATCCTTGCCCATGCCGATATACTGAGCTCCCTGGCCGGGAAACAGGAAACATGCCTTCACGGGATCCTCCTTGGATCGGACGATGAAACGCTAGCACGCCCCGAAAAGAGGTGTCAAGGATATGACACTATGACCTTGGTTGTCATTTTGCCCAATATTATTCAATGTTTCCAACAAGATGGACAAGATTTTGGACAGATTAACAAGATGGAAAGGTACGAGAAACAATTGAACATCTCCTTCCCTCATCTTGTTAATCCTTCTTAATCTTGTTCATCATGTTGGATCTATTATGCAAGCGCTCCGCTCGCCGGAGTTGGAAAGAGGAAACGATGGGCGATATCGGCGACCGGATCCGGGCAGTCCTCAAGACCGTCCCCCGGGGGAGGGTGGTATCCTACTCGGGTGCCGCGGCCCGGGCGGGGGTGCCGAACGGAGGCCGAACCACGGCCCGCATACTCCATGCCTGCTCGGACAAGGACGGCCTTCCCTGGCACCGGGTGATCCGGAGCGACGGGCGCATCGCCCTGCCCCCGGGTGCGGGGTTCGAACTCCAGAAGGCTCTCCTGGAAGCCGAGGGGGTCGAGGTGAGCCGGGACGGCAGGGTGGACCTGAGGCGGTTCGGGTGGTGAGTCCCCCTCAGGCGTCCGTGGAGACCCGCCAGCGCGTCCCGAAGGGGGCGTAGCCCAGGATTTCCAGGGAAGCCCCGAACTCCGGCCAGAGGAAGGGCATGTCCACGACAAAGTGCCGGATCCCGCCCCGGGCGGCCTCCTCCCTCGCGCGCTCGAGCAGGGCCCTGCCCAGGCCGATCCGCCTGCGTTCGGGGTCCACGTACAGGAAGCCGAGCACGGAAAACGCCCGCTCCCCGGAGCTGAGGGTCCGCACCAGAGCCATACCCGCGCGCTCCCCGGGCTCGCATTCCGCGGAATAGATGCAGGACTCCCCCGCGGACGGCCCGCGGAGCTCCCGGTCCAGGGCGGAGAAGACGTACTCCACCAGGGGCCCGGGGAAGCGGGACAGGGCGTCCTCCTTTCCCGCCCGGACCAGGGGCTCAAACTCCCCCCAGGATTCCGCCCCGTACCGGAGTATCCGGAAATCCGACAGCAACAGGTCGTCCGTGTCTTCGGGCTCCAGGCCCAGCCGCTCGAGCCCGCGCAGGTCCCGGAGGTCCTCGTACCACTGCACGATCCGGGCCTTCATGGCCCGGGCCTTGTACTCGTACCACTTCCGTTCCGCCTCGGGATGGGCATCCAAGGCGTCCTTGAAGGCCCGGAAGACCCCCCGGCCCCGGGACAGGGCGGCCAGGAGGTCCGTCCGGACAAGGGGATGCCCGATGGTCTGGGCGAACTGTTCCATGAGGCGGAACCCGTCCTGGCTGGTCCAGGTCGGGATCGGTTCGAGGTCCCGGAGATCCTCGCCGGACTCCCCGGCCTCGGATCCCCCCTCCGCCCGGGAGGACAGAAGTCCGGTCTCCATGTCCACGAAGGAAACGGCGCCCTGATTTTCCATCGCGAAGATCACCGATTCCAAGACCGTATCGTCCAGTTCGAACACATCCGCCTCCCTGGGGACTCCAGGATAGCCGCGGTCTGGAAGCCGGTCAAGAAAAGGCGACAGGACCCCGTATTGCCTCCGGGAGCGTTCGGGGGTAGAGTGATCGCCGGTCCCGGAGGCGGCTGTCCGCTCCGGGAGGCAAGGAGGATGCATGGAACCCAGGGGCGCCGAGATCGGTTTCATCGGGCTGGGAGTCATGGGCTTGAGCATGGCGGGCCATCTTCGAAAGGCGGGAGCCCGCCTTCACGTATATACGAGGACCAAGGAAAAAGCCCGGGCAATCCTGGACGAGGGCGCCGAATGGCACGACACCCCCGGGGCGGTCGCGGCCGCAAGCGCCGCGGTGTTCACCATGGTGGGGTATCCCCGGGACGTGGAGGAGGTGTACTTCGGCCCGGCGGGAATCCTGGCGAACGCCAAGCCTGGAACCCTGGTCGTGGACGCCACCACCTCCCGGCCGGACCTGGCCCGCAGGATCTGGGAGGAGGCTCGGAAACGGGACTTGAGGGCCCTGGATGCCCCGGTGTCCGGGGGCGACACGGGAGCGCGCAACGCCACCCTCAGCATCATGGTCGGCGGCGCGGAGCCGGACTTCGAGGAAGCCCGTCCCCTTCTCGCCGTCCTGGGCAGGACCGTGGTCCGACAGGGACCCGCGGGAGCGGGCCAGCACGCCAAGATGGTGAACCAGATCGTCGTGGCGGGCACCCTGGCCGGGGCGGTGGAAGCCCTCATATACGCGGAAAAGGCGGGGCTCGATCCGCGCACCGTGCTCGAGTCCATCTCCACCGGGGCCGCCGCCAGTTGGACACTCTCCAACATGGTCCCCCGCATGCTGGACGGCAACTTCGAGCCGGGATTTTACGTCAAGCACTACCTCAAGGACCTCCGTATCGCCCTGGAATCCGCCCGGGAACTGGGCGCGGATCTGCCCATGCTGTCCCTTGCGGAGAGCCTGTTCGCCAAGATGGTGGACCGGGGCTATGCGGAAAAGGGAACCCAGGCGCTCTACCTCCTCTATAAGAACGGGATACCGCGGTAGCGCCGGAGATGTACGAACGCCCCGTCCTGGACGCCCTGCCCGAGATAGTCTCGGAAGGCCGCTTCTCCTACGGCACCTTTGCGAAGCCCTTCGGGCGCACCAACATGCTGGACGTCGAGCGGCCCTACCACCACCGGATTCCCCGCTTCATCAAGCGATTCCGGCTGAAGGAATGGGTGGCCTTCTACCTCGGAAACAGCCGGTACATCTTCCTCACGGCCCTCTACGACGCCAAGAGCGCGGCCCTGGCCCTCTTCCAGGGCTACGACCGGGAGGCGAAGCGTTCCTTCGGATTCCGCCGGATCCTTCCGGGCGGATACTTCCGCTTCGGGCCCTCCCTGGACGGGACCAAGATAGCCTACCGGAGCCGCAGGGAACTCCTGGCCTACGACCTGGACCTGTCCGGAGGAGGCCTCCGCATACAGATCGGCCACCGCAGGACCCGGACCTGCCCGGCCCTGGAGGGTGAGCTCGTCCTTCCCTGGAACGACCGGCAGACGGCCATGCAGACCGTGTGCCTTCCCCTGGGCCTGAACCGGGCCATGTATTCCACCAAGGCGCTTTCCCCGATGGGCGGCGTCCTCCGGATCGGGGACGAGACCGCGGATTTTTCCGGGCCCGACGCCATGGGGGTCCTGGATGACCACAAGGGATACTACCCCTACCGCCTCCGCTACGACTGGGTCATAGGGTTCGGCCAGGATTCCAAGGGCCGCCGGGTGGGGTTCAACCTCACGGACAATCCCGTGAAGGATCCCGAGCGCTACAACGAAAACTGCATGTGGATCGGGGGGCGGACCTTCCCCCTGCCGCCCGTCAAGGTCACCCGGCCCCGGGGCGTCTACGAGGATTGGGTGATCCAGGACACCGAGGGCCTCGTGGACCTGACCTTCCACCCGGATACCCGGTTCGACATCCGCCTCAACCTCCTGGCCGCCCAGGCCGACTACTCGGGCCCCTTCGGTTCCTTCCGGGGTACCGTACGGTCCGGGGAGGGCGAGAAGATCGACGCGTCCTTGGTGTACGGGATAGGGGAGAAGAAGTATTTAAGAGCGTAAACAGTGGTCAGTGGACGGAGAAATACGGTTTCCTGTCCACTGTCCACTGTCCACCGTTCACACTTGTTTCCCCGTCCTCAGCTTCTCCTCGAAGCGCTCCGACTCCCGGCCCGTGAGGCCGGTCGGCTCGCCCCGGGCCAAACGGCGCAGGGCCTCCATCTCCGGCCCGGAGAACCGGGTGCCGGTCAGGACGTTCCTCTCGAAGGAACCCGTTGCAGCCGGGGCCACCGCCCGGGCCGCTTCCAGGAGGACCGCCGCGTAGACCCGGATCTCCTTCTGGGCGTGGGGGTCCAGCCGGAGGGAGAGGAACCGGAAGAGGTTGTGAAGGTCGATCTGCCAGTACCACTCGGTATACAGGGACAGGGGAAGGTTCACCCGGGCTATCTCCCGGGCCAGGCCCCGGTCCACCAGGCCCCGATACGCGGAGTACACGGCCTTCTGGTCCCTCTCCATCTCCCGCCGGACGGCGGCCGCCTCCGGGGCCGGCAGGGTCTCCTCGGAGCGCCCCTGCTTGTTGTCCCGGCTCTGGAAGGCCAGGTCCTCCATTCCGGGAAGGTAGAACTCGTCCTTCATCACCGAGTAGCGTCCGGAGATCTCGTTGAGCCGCGCGGTCCGGTGCCGTATCCACTGGCGCGCCACGAAGATAGGCAGTTTGACATGGAAGGTGAGGACCACCTGCTCGAAGGGCGAGGTATGTTCGTTGCGAAGGAGGTAGTCGATGAGGGCCGCGTCCTCCCGCACCGTCCGGGTCCCCTCGCCGTAGGATACCCGGGCGGCCTGGACGATCCGCTCGTCCCCGCCCAGGTAGTCCACCAGGCGCACGAAGCCCTTGTCCAGGACCGGGATTTCCTTGTCCAACAGTTCTTCGGCGGCGGGCACGACGCAGTGGGGCATGGCAGGACTCTACCCTGCCTCCGGTCCGGGTCTCAATCCCCCGGCCAGCCGGGGAAGTCGCCATGGAAATCCCGGATGGTGTATTTGCCGCTCCCGGGACCGTGGCAATCGGAGCCGAAGGTCAGGAAGAATCCCAGGGAGCGGGCCTCCTCCTCGGCGATCCGGTTGATGCCGGCGGAGTCTTCGTTCCCGTAATGGTAGATCTCCAGGCCCCGCACCCCCAGTTCCCGCATGCGGCGCAGGAGGCCCCGGAAGCGTTTCCGTTCCCGGGACAAGGCGGCCAGGCTGTCCCCGTACTCGTGGCCCGGGTGGGGCAGGACGCAGATCCCTCCGTCGGAGCGGACGGTCCGCACGATCTCGGCCAGCTCGGTCTTCCGGTACGAGCCCGAAGGCAGGAGGTCGGTGTCGAAGTAGGCCCTCTTGAACTCCCGATACTCCGCGGCGGAGGACAGGACCCGCCGGTTCTTCAGGTACTCGAACAGGTCCGTCTTGCTCAGGGAGAATTCCCCCTCGGGACCGCATCCGTCCAGGGGCTCGATCTTGAACCGGACCAGGTCCTGGTACCTCAGGTCCTCCCGGAAAAAGACCTGGGGAACCCGGGTCATCCAGAGCCGGGCTCTCTCCCGGCGCCGCTCCGCCACGTCCGAAAGGAGTTCCCGGGTCGAATCGAGGCGGCCTCCGGGGAAATAGGCCAGGATCTCGCTGCGGTATCCCGTCTCCCGGTCCGCGACGTCGATCTCGACCCCCGGCCAGGCCGTGAGGCCGAGGGACCGCGCCTTTTCGAGGAACTCCGGGACGCCCCCCAGGGTATCGTGGTCCGTCAGGGCCGCCGCCTCCAGGCCCACGGCGGCCGCGGACTCCGCCACGGCAGCGGGGGCCAGGGTCCCGTCGGAGCGCAGGGAGTGGAGGTGGAGGTTGACCCTCATCCGGTGCGGCCCCTAGTCCCCGGATCCCGCCGCGGCCCGGGCCGCCGGGGAGCGGTCTTCGGCCGCCCCGGGGTGCACGCCCCGGGCAATCTCGTCCACGTACCGGGCGTGGGTCGGGCCGTCGATGGGGTACCGGGACAGGAGGGCGATGCCCGCCACGAACAGGACTGCCGGTATGAAGGACAAAAGGAGGCGTATCCCCTCCAGCCCCGAGGCGGACTGCTCGACGTTGGGGACGTACCGGAAGGTTTCCAGGACGATGCCGATGATGAAACTCGACAGGGCCGTGCCCACCTTGAACACGAAGGTGAAGTACCCGTCCAGGGCGCCTTCCGGCCGGATTCCGGTCTTCCACTGGGAATACTCGATGGTGTCCGCCACGATGGACCAGGGGTAGAGGTACATGGACCCCACCCCGTACCCGGCAAGGGCGAAAAGCCCCAGGGCCAGGATGGGGCTCCGCTCCCCAAGGTACCGGAGCAGGATGATGACCGCCGTCGTTTCCGCCAGGGCCAGCATGTAGGCCCGGGCCTTGCCCAGCCGCTTCGAGAGAGCCCCCAGGAGGGGCATGAAGAGGATGGCGCTGCCCAGGAGGATGCCCAGGCCCGCGGCCACGAGCCCCGGGGACCTCAGGTTGTAGGTGAAATAGTACGGCACCGTGGCTGCCAGGACGTTGAGGGCCGTCATGGTGGCCAGGGTGGAGCCCGCCAGGACCAGGAAAGGCTTGTTGACGAAGACGCTCTTCAGGTTGGCCAGGAACTCGACCTTCTCCTCCCCCCCGAAATTCTTCTCCTCCACCCCCAGGAAGGTGATGACGTACAGGACCGCGCCCACGGCCCCCGCGACCAGGGCGTACCTCCGGTACCCGGGAATGCCGCCCCCCATGGCCTGGACGACAACGGGTCCAGCCGCGCCGGCAATCAGGGTGCCCGCCAGGGCCAGGGACATGCGCCAGGCCGTCACGGAGGAGCGCTCGTCCGCGTCCTCGGTCATCGACACGGTCAGGGCGCTGTAAGGTATGTTGACCACCGTCTGGGCGGTGCAGAAGAGGATGAAGGTGATCCCCGCGTAGGCCACCCGGGCGGGGGCTGAGAGTTCCGGCCCCAGGAAGAGCAGGAAAAAAGACAGCCCGAAAGGTACGGCTCCGAAGAGGATCCAGGGCCGCTTGGAACCCCAGCGGGTCCGGGTCCGGTCCACTATGGAGCCCATCATGGGGTCCGAGACGGCGTCCCAGATCTTGGAGACCAGCATCACCGTCCCCGCGGCGGCCGGGGGAATTCCGAAGGCGTCGGTGAAGAAGAAGATCAGGAACATGGTCACCGTCTGGCCCATGATGCTGTATCCGAAGTCCCCCAGGCCGTAGGAGAGCTTGGCGCGGATGCCGAGTTTTCCGTTCATGGACCGCATGATACACTGCAAACCGAAAGGACGCCAGAACCATGAAACTGCGCCCCTGGGAACCCGGTCCCCTCACAGTACTCCTCGCGGAACGCCCCCGGGCCTGGTTCCTGGGCCTGGCCGCCCTCCTGGCCCCCGGGTACATGCGGCTGGCCCTGCGGATCCGCTCCGTCCGGGTCGAGGGGGCGGAGGTCCTGGGCGCCGAGTACGACGCGGCCCGGCGCGGGGAGTCCCGGTTCCTGGTGGCCTTCCGCCACCCCGGCGACGCGGATCCCCACCTGGCCTTCTGGTTTCTCCACCTCCGGCTTCCCCGGGAACTGGGGCGGCCGGGGAAGCTCTTCGGAGGCCGCTTCGTCTCCGGCGCGGAGATCCCCCTCTGGGGCGGCCCCCTGGTCCGCTGGGCCCTCCGGAACGCCGGCACCGTGCCGGTCCGGCACGGCAGCCTGGACCGGGCGACCCTGGACTCCCTGGTCGCCGCGATCGCCGAGGACCCGGTGCCCGTGGCCCTGGCCCCGGAGGGCCAGGTCACCTACCATGCCGGCACGGTGCAGTCCCTGGACGAGGGGGTCGCCCGCCTGGCCCTCTGGGCCTCCGAGCGCCTGGCCGCCTCGGGCCGCCCCCTTCCGGTGCGCATCGTCCCCCTGGCCGTGGACTACCGGTACACCCCCCGCGCCCGGGCCCGCCTGCCGGCCTTCCTCTCCCGCCTCGAACGCCGCTGCGGCATTCCCGACGGTTCCGGCCTCCCGGCCCGGGGGCGGCTGGACCGGCTCTGGGAGAGCCTGGCGGGCCTTGCGGAGGAGCACTACGCGCGGACCTACGGCCAGGCCCCCGCGCCGGAGGGCGCTGGCATACGCGACCGACTCGAGCGCCTCCTGGAGGGTGCCCTATCCCGGGTGGAAGCCTTCTACGGCCTTTCCCCCGCCGGTCGGGCCTCCCCGGGCCGGGTCACCCCGGCGGACCTCAAGGCCCGGACCATGGCCGCCCGGGCCGCGGCCATGGAGCGGGTCTTCCATCCGGAAGCCCGGTGGTCCGCCATGAGCCCCCTGGAGCGGGGCATGGCCCGCCGTACCGCCGCGGAGGCGTACTTCCTGGACCGCCACCAGCAGCTGGTGGACCTGGGGGAGTACCTGGACCCCGTTTACGCGGGTCCGGACGACGCGGAGAGCCCCCCGGACCGCCTGGTGGAGATCGCCCAGAACCTCTGGGACCTGGCCAACCGCCTGGAGGGAGGGGACATCGCCTCCCGGAGCCGGGCCTTCCGGAAGGACGTGGTCCTGAGGGTCGG